>JALHOX010000329.1 GCA_022842805.1 Phycisphaerae bacterium
CGACGCCGATCCATTCATGCACCGCGCCGCAAGCCAGCCCGCCGCCCGGCAACGTCTGATCAACGCCGGCCCACCCCGTCCGCACCACGCGGGCGCTCGCCGGCGAATGACCTCCAGCCATTTGCTCTCGCAGCCGCCGAAGAATCTCGGCCTGATCGATCTGCACCGCGGCAATCATGATGTTAGGATATTGTTCGTATCCAAAAAGTCAAGCCGATCCGCCGCCAACAATCAAAGATCGACTATCCCCGCCGCCCCGCCGCCTCACCCCCGCCCGCCTCAAACCGCAACAGCCGCAACGCGTTCACCACCACCACCACCGTCGACCCCTCATGCAGCAACACCGCCAGCCCCAGCCGCGCATAACCCAACGCGGCCAGCGGCGCCACAATCACAATCACACCCAGCGCAATCACCAGATTCTGACGAATCAGCCGGTTGCTCGCTCGCGCCAGCGCAACCGCCGTCGGCAGCCGCCGCAACGAGTTCGCCAGCAGCGCAACATCCGCCGTCTCCAGCGCCACCGTCGCCCCCGCCGCCCCCATCGCCACACCCACGTCCGCCGCCGCCAGCGCCGGCGCATCGTTCACGCCGTCGCCCACCATCACCACCACGCCATGCCGCTCACGCAGCCGCCCGATCTCCTCCAGCTTCTCCTCCGGTCGCAGCGCCGCATGCACCTCGTCCAACGCCACGCTCCGCGCAATGTGCTCCGCCGAAGCGCGATGATCCCCCGTCAACATCACCAGCGGCGAAATCGACATCTCACGCAGCAGAGCCAGCGTCGCCGCCGCCTCCGGCCGCAGCTCGTCAGAAAGTTCGATCACACCCACCGGCGCCGCGTCGCGCGTCACGACCACCAGCGTCCCGCCGGCCTTGTCAAGCTCCGCGCACGCCGCCCGCAACACCGCCGGCCACGAATCTTCCGCAATCGCGCTCGGCTTGCAAACGCCCCACGCCACGCCCTCCACCCGCCCGCTCGCACCCCGCCCCGCCGTCTGCACAACCTCGCTCGCCACGGGAATCACAACGCCCTTCGCGCGCGCATGCTCCACGATCGCCGAAGCCAGCGGATGCGTCACCTGCGACTCAATCGCCGCCGCACACGCCAGGACACCGTCGGCGTCATGGCCGTCCGCCACCCGCATCTCGCCCACCCGCGGCCGCCCGCGCGTCAGCGTTCCCGTCTTGTCAAACGCCATCGCTCGAACGCGCCCCAACACCTCCAGATGCGCGCCGCCCTTCACCAAAATACCCAGCTGCGCCGCCCGCGCGATGCCGCATAGCACCGCCGCCGGCGTGCCCAGCGCCAACGCACAAGGCGACGCCGCCGTCAAAAACGCCAGCGCCCGATAAGTCCACACCGACCATGCGCCCCACCCCACCAGCGGCGGAACCGCCAGAATCGCCGCCGCGCTCACAAAAACCAGCGGGACATAGACCCTTTCGACCTGCGCCGTGAATCGCTCCGTCGGCGACTGAGCCGCGCGCGCCTCCGCCACCAGCCGCACAATCTTCGCCAGCGCCGACTCCCCCGCCGGCTGCGTTACCTTCACCTCGATCGCCGCGACCGTGTTGGTCGTGCCTGCAAACACAGAATCGCCGACGGTCTTGTCGACCGGGACGGCCTCTCCGGTCAGTGTCGATTCATCGATCGCCGTCGCACCCGATTCGATCGTCCCGTCCAGCGGAATCCGCTCAAACGAACGCACCAGGATCGACTCGCCGACGGCCACATCCTTCACCGCGCGCCGAACAACCTCGCCCGAGCGCGCGTCGCGCACATGAGCGACATCCGGCGCCAGCTCGCTCAGCGCCCGCACGGCCGCGTCAGCCCGCGCCAGCGCCAGCCGCTCGCCCGCCTCGCCCAGGCCGAAGAGAAACAGCAGAAACGTCCCCTCCTCCCAATGCCCCAGCGCCGCCGCACCAATCGCGGCCGCGAACATCAGCGCGTCGATATTCAGCTTCCCCGCGCGAAGACTCTCCACCGCACGCGGAATCGTCCGGGTGCTCGCCAGCACAGCCGACGGCGCCAGCAGAGCCAGTCGCACCGCAAGCGGATGCCCAACGCCCCCCAGCGCCCCCTCGAATGCATGCGCCGCCGCCCCTAGCAGCAACAGCCCGCCGCTCACAGCCATCCGCACCACATCCGAATGTCTCGCCCACGCCCACCAACCCGCCGCCCCCGCCGCTCGCCCGGATTCCTCATCCGCCGGTGGCTGGACACCAGCGTCGCGATCCATCAAATGCGATGCAGCTTCAGACATGCCCGAGATCGTATTTCCCGCCAGCCTCCGCGAACACCGCACCAACCGCGATTAATTCCGCGCCAACGGCATCGCACGACAAGCCCCGCGAGCGACGATGCGCAATTCCGACAACGCACATCGCGCCAGAACGATGCCCCGCGGCCCAACGTCATTGCCCACGCGAGCCAAGACGTCGCAATTCAGGTTCTCGGGCCGACCGAGCGCCGCGTCGTAGCGAGAGTCGTGAATCGCGCGGCTATCGGGGAAGGCGATCGCCGAAAGCTGCCGCGATCCGGGCTTGTCGCCGCTCAGTCCCCGGCGCGGCGCGAAATGTTCAAGACACTGCGATTCTTCGAAGGGCTCCGCCAGTGCGCAGCAATATCGAATTCAATCGACAGTCGCTCCCTTCGGAACCGCCCCTCGAGCAGGCGCCCTGCCTGAGCCGCCTCATGAGAAACTTGTCGGAAACTGTGGCGGGGCTGCGTCCTCTCCGCTCCGCCGCAGCGTTGCCGATCTCGACGAAAACGTGCCAACGGCCCAGCCCTTCCACCGCGCGGCGCCGCCTTTGCGTCGCGCAAACGTGTTTCACGTGAAACAGCCTTTCGCACCATCGCCGCCGCCCCTCCTCCACGCTCAGCGATCCGCTATCTTTACTTCATGGGAATTTTCGCGAGATATGCCGCGACAGCCGTCGTCTGGCTCGCCGCCATCTCCGTGTTGCACGGCTGGCTCAACCTCAACGCGTTTCAAGCGCGCCGAGCGGGAGCAGACGGCGGCAAAAAGACCTTCAAAATCGGTTTCCTGCCGGTGACCTGCCACCTCACCTGCCCCGTCACCGACTTCATCAATCGCAGCATGACCGGCAGCAACATCTACGAACCGATCCGCTTCAGCGGCTGGCCCGAGTTGAAAGAGGCCTTCCTCGCCGGCCACACCGAAGCCACCTTCATCCTCGCCCCGCTCGCCATGAAGCTGCGCGAAGATGGCATCAAGATGAAGATCGTCTATCTCGGCCACCGCGACGGCACGGCCCTGATGGTCCACAAAGACTCGGACATCTACCGCATCGAAGATTTGCGCGGAAAAACGGTCGCCGTGCCCAATCGATACTCGAATCAGCGCCTGCTGATCTTCAAAGCGCTCCGCGATCGCAACATCCCCTTCGACGAAGTGAAGCTCGTCGAGATGCCCCCGCCCGACATGCCCGCGGCGCTCTCCGTCAAGGCGGTCGACGGCATCACCTCGGGCGAGCCGTTCATGGGCCAGACCGAGCTCGACGGCTACGGTCGCATCCTCTATCTGACCAAAGACGTCTGGCCCGAGTTCATCTCCTGCGTGCTGGCCGTCCGCGAAGACGTCATCGAAAAGGATCGCGAACGCGTGCAGGATCTGGTGAACGGCATCGCCAAGAGCGGCAAGTGGATCGATCAGAGCATGGACCACCGCATGCAGGCGGCCAAGTTCGTCAGCAAGAACTACTACAACCAACACCCGCGCCTGCTGGAGTTTGTACTGAGCAAGCCGCCCGATCGCGTGAAATACACCAATCTGGCGGTGCGTCGCCCGGATTTTGAGGAGATCGAAGAACTCGCCAGGACCGCCGGCATCCTCGAAGGCAAAGTCCATTTCGACGACTATTGCGATCCGTCGTTCGTCCGCGATGACGCGACCATCGAGGCGTTTCAGTTTGAGGCGCCGCGATGAGCCGCGCCACTCGCACCCGATCCATCATCTTGCCGCTCGCAGTCGGCGCGGCGTTTCTCGCAACCTGGCACGCCGCCGTGCGAATCACCGGCAGCACGCTCTTTCCGACGCCGATGGACGTCGTCCGCGGCTTCGTCGAGTTGCAGGGCCGCGGCTTGCTCCTGCGTTACATCGTCGCTTCGCTCTTTCGCGTCTCCTGGGGTTTTGGGCTGGCTGTGCTCGTGGGCGTGCCGCTGGGGCTGCTGATGGGCTGGTTTCGCTGGGTCTTCGAGGCGCTCAATCCGCTGGTCCAGATGTTCCGCCCCATCTCGCCCATCGCGTGGATCCCCGTCGCGATCCTCTGGTTCGGCGTCACCGATATCGCGCCGATCTTCCTCATATTCCTCGCGGCGGTCTTCCCCATCACCGTCTCATCCGCCGCAGCCGTCGCCAATATTCAGCCGGTCTATGTCCGCGCAGCGCGAAACTTCGAGCTGAGCGGTTTGCAGCTCTTCCGCCAGGTGATTTTGCCGGCCACCCTCCCGCAGATCATCACCGGACTGCGCATCGCCCTCGGCATCGCGTGGCTCGTGGTGGTGGCGGCCGAGATGATCGCCGTCAACAGCGGACTGGGATACCTGATCATCGACGCCCGAAACGCCGGCAAACGCTACGACCTCGTGGTGGCGGGAATGGTCATGATCGGTCTGATCGGGCTGCTGCTCGATCTGGCGGTGCGCCGCGTGGAGCGGACGCCGTCGCTACGGTGGGGCTATGCGTCGCGAAGCGATTGACGGGAGAGTGCGATCTTGAGCTCAGGTTCGCGAGTCAACGAGCCTCAAACCGCCAACGGCGGTGATCGGCCGACCGTGGTGGTGCGCGGCGTCTGCATGACCTTTGCAGGCAAAAACCGCTCACGCGGCGTGGAAGTCCTGCGCGACGTCGGGCTCGAGGTCTCGCGCGGCGAATTCATCTGCATCGTCGGACCCTCCGGCTGCGGAAAGTCGACGCTGCTCAACATCATCGCCGGCTTTCTGCCCGCGACCTCGGGCACGGTCGAAGTCGACGGCGCACCGGTCCGCGGCCCCGATTCGCGCCACCTCTTCGTCTTCCAGGAAAACG
>JALHOX010000330.1 GCA_022842805.1 Phycisphaerae bacterium
CGAAGCGGCCCACAGCCTGCCGAGCTTCCCCGATGGCCATAAGTGCCGCCGACTGCACGGCCACAGCTTCCGCGTCGAGGTCCATGTCGCCGGCGCGCTAGACCCGCAGCGCGGCTACCTGCTCGACTACGGCGACATCAAGGCCGCCTGCCAGCCGCTGATCGAGCAGCTCGACCATCGGCACCTGAATGAGATCGACGGGTTGTCCAACCCGACCTCGGAGATGATCGCGGTCTCGATCTGGCAGCGCTTGCAGCCGCGCCTGCCCCAGCTCGACTCAGTCGTCGTCCACGAAACCTGCACCAGCCGTTGCGAGTATCGCGGCGGGCGCTAAACGCACCGCGGATGCAAAGTAGAGCTTGCCCCGCCCCGCGAACCATGCCCCCATCGACCTCTTACGTCCGCGGCTCAGAATCTTCGCCGTCGGTTGCGTCCTCCTCCTCCTCATCGTCCGCTTCGACGGCGGGCGGCGGCTGCGTCACGATCGTGCGGGCAAAGATATCCCCCAATCGCTGTCGCCGCGGCGAAAGCACGACCAGCAGCGCGATCAGCCAGAATGGCGGCAGCAATTCGATCAGGCGCAACGCGTTGCGGATCAATACTTGCAGCGGCTTGGCGGGCGCGGCCGATTCGTGACGAATACGGATCGCCAGCAGCATTTTTCCAACGGTGCGGCCCGTCAGCAACTCCATCAGTCCGCAGTAGAAGGCGAACGAACCGCAGGTCGCCAGCCACCAGACGATCGCCGCCGAGTCGAGATCGGGCTGCGGTGCGTAGGACCAGGCCACCACATCGGTCAGCGATTGGTTGATGCGCACATCGGTAAAGATCGACCACGCGATCGCAAAAGGCGCGAAGTCGATCAGACCTGCCAGCAACCGCCGAAGCGGCGAGGCCAGCGCCACCCCTTCCGGCACGCTCTCGCGGCCGGCGACGCTGTTGTAGCGAAACACCACCAGTCCGGTGACGATGCCCGCCAGTACCACGGCCATGACGAATTGCACGATGCCCCGGATGCGCGTCTGGCTGTTGACGCGCTGTACGAGGGCGCGGACGTCGTACGTCCGCTCCAGCAGCGTGCCGCCGGGTGCGCCGAACTGCACAAACCCGGATTGCTCGGGCGTCGTGCGCAGCAGCACGAGATGGCGGTTGAACGCCGCCAGCGCGACCGGCCGGGCCGCCTTCGCGTCGTCCGGCAGGGCCGAGAAGTCGAACTGCGTCGGGCGTTGCATCAGCGCTTCATTGCCTTCGGGCGACTGGTGAACGCGCAGCACTTTGAGCGAGTAGGTCTGGTCGGCGCCGCGGGCCGCCGCCAAAAAGGCCGGTCGCCCCTCGAGAATGGCGCCGGCGAAAAACTCGAGGCCGCGCTGCCCGAACGTAAACCCTGTTCGCCATTCGCCGGTTGCGTGCGGCCGCCACAACACGCTGAATTGCCGATCGTCGCCCTCCGCGCGGCCGCGGACGATCAACAGCCAGCCGTCGGGCGCAATGACGATTTGCGGAGCATGCCCCGCGACGTCGACGCCGTCCGGGCAAATGCCCACGACTTCCCAGCGACGGTCGGCGTAGCGCGCGACAAAAATGCGGTCCGCGCTGCCAAGTTGCTCGGGAGTGACAACGGCGGGCGTCGGTCGAGATTGAGCCGCCGATTCGATCGCCAAAGCGCTTTTGGCCCCGATCAGCGCGTACAGCCCGTCGGGCGCGCCGCAAATTGCGATCGGCAGGCGTCGCCCCGGCGGCAGCGACAATTCCGCCTCCCAGTCCGAAGCCGCCCCCTCGCGCCGCGACTGGATGTAGCCGTCGCTATCCCAGACATAATTCGAGGCGCCCGCGGCGGCTGCAATCGCAAAGGGCCGCGCCAGCAGGATCGGCGGCCCAAATTCCCGAAACCGGTCTCGTTCAAAGAGCAGGGTCTGATCGGTCCCGCCGACGAATACCGACAGCCGATCGGCCTGACTGCCGAGCGCGAAGTACGGCTCTGCGCGCGATTTCGCCGTCGCCGAGCCGAACGGGGCCGAGGTCTGAGCAACGGCGATCGGGCAGCAGGCGACCAGCAGGAAGCAGGCCCATGACGCCAGGCGGAGCCGCTGAAACGTCCGAGAATTTCGGACTACCAGGCGCTTCCGGCTTCGAAACGAATCTCTCGTCAGACCACGCATGTGGGCGATAGTACTTGCGGAGGCGCGCAGGCGTAAGGCGCGCCGCGCCGGGCGGCGCGCGGACGCGAGCTCAGCTTCAGCGCCCCACGCGTCGCGGATCTCGGATTCTGCGCCTTGCAGGCGCGAACGGCGTGCGCCGAGTCGCCGTCGGCAGTCGCTCCGTTCTTGACGGGTTTTGCGCTTGTCGACTACATTCTCATTTTGAGACCGGGTGTGGAAGCAGCGCTTTTGTTGAGCGCTCCATCAAGAAGACTGGCCGGACGCGCCACGGATCACCAGTGGCCGCGCGAAACGAATCGGGAGCGAGAGTTATGCGGGTGACGGTGTCCGGCCGACACATGGGCGTGTCGGATTCGTTGCGCGATTACGTCACCGAGAAAGCCAGCCGGCTGACCCGCTTCTTTGACAGAATTCAGGGAATCGACGTCGTGCTCGATGGTCACGACGGGATCCATCAGGCCGAAATCATCGTCCACGCCGACCATCATCATCCCTTTGTCGCGAGCGAAGAACACGAGAAAGCCGAAGCCGCGGTCGATCTGCTCATGGACAAGATCGAACGGCAGATCTCGCGTCACAAAGAGAAGCTCCGAAATCGTAAACATCCGGAACATTAAGACTTACAGGATCGCATTCCGGGGAGTTGTGGCGTAGAATCCATGAGATTGCACGAGCTGATCACTGCCGATTCGGTCATTTGCGACTTGCAGGAAACCTCGCGCACCGGCGCCATTCGCGAATTGGTCGAGAAGCTCGCCGCCGCGGGTCGCATTTCGAGCGACAGCGTCGACGGCATCGCGAAATCGATCGTGGCCCGCGAACGCAGCCGCGGCTCGACGGGGTTCGGCAAAGGGGTGGCGATCCCGCATACAAAGCTGCCTGAATTGACGCGGGTTGTGGCCGCGATCGGGCGAAGCTCAAAAGGGATCGATTTTTCGGCGCTCGATGGCGCGCCTGTTTTCGCCGTTATTCTTATCCTGAGTCCCGAGGAGGACGCCGCGGCCCACCTGAAAGCCATGGACGTGGTCTTCAGTACGCTGCAACAGGAGCGGTTTCGGAAATTTTTGCGAAATTCCGACACCGTGGAAAAGATTGTGGAATTGCTGAAGGACGCGGAAGACCTCGCGAAGGTCGGTTGAGTGTTTCGCCGACCGCGCAAAGAAATCCGTGCGATGTGAAAGACCTGGGAGTGGAACGCGAGGTCGTCATTCGAAATCGGGAGGGGCTGCACTTCCGTCCGATCATGAAGATGGTCGAGGTCGCGCAGCAATTCGCGGCGCGCGCCACGGTGCATGCATCGGACCGCTCCGCCGACGCCCGCAGTCCCATGGAGTTACTGATGCTCGTCGCAACCCAGGGCACACGCGTGCGACTGGTGGCCGACGGGGACGACGCGCAAAAGGCGCTCGACGCGCTGGCCTCGCTCATCGAGTCCGGCTTCGGCGAACCCTGATCCGCGCTTCGACGCTGTAGACGCAAAACTTTTGGAACGGCATTGTGGTCCGGCCTTTTGTGACAGGGCTGAGGATGACAAGAGCCGCGTGAACGCGGCAGATGATCTCAAAATACGGCGTGAGCGCCTCGCCCGGTGTGGCGATCGGCCCGGCCCTGGTGTTGGACGCGGAGGAATACCGCATCCCACGCCGGACGGTCGACCCGGCTCAGGCGCCACGACAAATCGAAGTGCTCCAGGAAGCGCTCGAGACCTCCCGACAGGAAGTCTCCGAGCTCCGGAGCGCCGCCGCGCGAAAGCTGGGGGAACAAACCGCCGACATCTTCGCCTTTCACGAAGGCTTCATCGCCGACCCCAAGCTCGCCGCCGAAGCGATCGGCCTGATCCAGTCCAAGCACTTCGCCGCCGCCTATGCCTTCGCGCAGGTCATGAGCAAGCGGCGGCAGATGTTCCAATCGGTCGCGGTCGAATATCTCAAAGAGCGCGTCCGCGACTTGTTCGACATCGAAAAGCGCGTCCTGCGGCACATCCTCGGCCGCGCCCGCGAAGACCTGGCCCGCCTCACCGAGCCGGTCGTGATCGTCGCTCACGACATCACGCCGTCTCAGGCCGTCGGGTTTGATCGCGAGACGATCCTGGGCCTGGTGATCGACGTCGGCGGCGCCACGTCGCACACCGCCATCATCGCCCGGATGCTCGACATCCCGACCGTCGTCGCGCTCAACGACGTCACCAATCAGGTCAGCGGCGGCGAGACGCTCATCGTCGACGGCGGCGAAGGTCTGGTGATCGTCAATCCCGACGAAGAAACGATCACCCGCTATCGCGGCAAGCAGCGCCGCCAGACCGAAGCGGAAGTCGAACTCAAGCTCCTGCGCGACGCCCCGGCGGAGACGCAGGACGGCCAATCGATCACGCTCTGGTGCAACATCGAACTGGCCGACGAAGCCTCCAAGGCGATCGAACGCGGCGCGCAGGGCATCGGCCTCTACCGCACCGAGTTCCTCTTTCTCGCCAGCGAGCGCGTCCCCACGGAAGAGCAGCAGTTCGAGGCCTTTCGCTCGGCGGTGCAATCCATCGGCGAGCGGCCGCTGCTCATCCGCACCGTCGACCTCGGGGCCGACAAGCTGGCGCCGTCTCTGGGAATGACGGCGCACGAGCCCAACCCGGTCCTGGGTCTGCGATCGCTGCGCTACTGCCTGCGCAACCTCGATTTGTTCAAGACCCATCTGCGGGCCATCTTGCGAGCCAGCGCCTTCGGCGACGTGCGAATCATGTTCCCCATGATCACCACGCTCAGCGAATTGCGCCAGGCGAAGTCGACCGTCAACGACGTCGCCGAAGACCTCGAGGAAGAAGGCCTGGCGTTTCGACGCAACGTGCCGGTCGGCATGATGGTCGAGACTCCCGCCGCGG
>JALHOX010000331.1 GCA_022842805.1 Phycisphaerae bacterium
TGCTCTTCCGATCTCAACGCGGCTTGCACTGCATGACGAAGAGATCGTCTCGGCGCAGGGCCATTCCGGCGGCATACTGGCTGTTGACCGCAGCGGTCGTTGGATGGCCGGCTTTAGCGGGCAAGGGGAAGCATTTCAGGTCATCGATCTGCGATCACCCGCCCATACTGTCGCATACTCCAACTCGACGATTCAAGACTACTGGCGACGCGCCTTTCCGAACTCACTGCCATCCGTCGCTGCACTTAATCCGGGCGGTGCCGTTGCGATCGACCCCACGGGTAAGTACATGGCGTTCGCCACTCAGGGGGTAGGCGGGGCCCCGACCGTGGTGGCGTTCAATAGCCCGGTGGATTCAAACCCGACAACCGCTCGCGTCTGGCCCGTTGCGGGACACGTGCCATGGATGTTATTTCATCCTACGCGACTATGGCTAACCGCGCTGGTTCATTCAACTGCCCAGCGTCGCTATCAGCTCGTTGCGTGGGATCTGGAATCGGCAGCACATCCCGCTGATTCGGATAGCAATGCGCCGACCGTTTCAGAGCCTTCCCGGGTACTCACGCTCGATGTGACAGACATCGACCCAGCGCGTTTTGCGTTTTCGCCCGACGGCAACTACTTCGCGGCCACGTTCGGCGGCTCTCACGCCAAAGTCTGGCGGTCCGGCGCGCTGATTCCCGCTGGTGCCCCGCCGGCCAATGTCACGCTGGACGGGAACAGCTCCAATCTCAATGCGATCGCATTCAGCCCGGACTCGGCGTTTCTTGCCACGGCGGCGACCGATGGCGAAGTACTCGTCTGGGATGTTGCGCGTAGCGTCGCGAACGCTGAACACGAAGAGGGCCGGTCGGTTTCCGTCATTGATGCAGGCGCCACACGGCTCTCGCTGCCCGATACGCAACTTGCGTGCGTCGCTTTCGGCAGCGATGGAAACACGCTCCTGGCCGGCTGCGGCAACGGCGCGATCGTCGCCTGGCAGCGCGACATTCACGCCCGTCAGCCGGATCAGCGGCATCCGCCGAACGAGTGGAAAAAGCCGAGTTTCATTCGAGGCCATCCCGATTCCATCATGGGCTTACATCCGCTTGCCGACGGGCGGGTGATGTCCGCGGGGCACGAAGGTGCAATTCGAACGTGGCGCCCGTTTACAGAGGATATTCCGCGACTGCGCCACCATCGGACCAGCATACTTTCGATAGCATTCAGCCCCGACGGGCGTGTTGCAGCGTCGGGTGATGGTAACTATGCGATCGTTCTGTGGGACGTCGCGGCGGGGCAACCCATTGCTCGGATCACATCGCCCGAGCACAGGAGTATTCGAAGCCTGGCCTTTGGCTCACATCGTGGGCAATTGTTGCTCTCAACCGCGATTAGTGCGGCTGACCTTGAGCACCCCACGGCCGCTCTAGCGCTGTGGCGAGTCCATCAGGGCGCTGCGGTCAGCCTGGAGTTTGAGTTCGCCTTGCCGCCATCGGGGGATCGGGAGGAAGGGTTTCATTCGATCGGGTTCTCGCGGAACGGCGAGCGCATCGCGGCAGGCGATGAAGAGGGCCGCCTTCATCTCTTCGAGATTGGATCTGCTTTGGCTGCGACGAAGCGAGTGATGGTGAGAAAGATCCATTCTGCTGCGGTGGCGCAGCTCGCGTTTCTCGATGATCGCGGCGATTGGGTTGCGACCGCGGAAGCAGCCGTTAACGACCAACAGACGCTGTCGCCGCAACCGCTACGCCTCACGCGCGCCCACCCCACCGGTGAGTCGTTAGCGCCCGACGCCATACGCCACGAGTCGGTATTTGGTTTGGATGTTCGTTTTCCGCGAGGCGGCGACGGTTCGTTCGCTGACCGTGTGGCCGAACTCGCCACGGGAGATGCGAGCGGCAACGTGTCGATGTGGAAGGTCGAGTGGGCGGACGGCGTTCCGTCGCTGCGTCTGCGCGGTGAGCTAATTGGTCATACAGGGCTCGTCCGCGGCGTCGCCATTCATCCCAGCCAACCTCGGCTTGCCACCTGTGGCAGCGACCGGATCGTTCGGATTTGGGACTCGGAGGCGCTGGTCGAGCTGGTGGCGTTTTCCGGCTCGCAAGGCGTGCTCAACGACCTGGCGATCCACCCCAGCGGAAACCCGCTGCTCGCCGCCGGCGGCGGCAACTTGGGCGATGATAATGCCGTGCTGATCTGGGACGCCGAACCGAGCCGCGAGTCGCGTCGCGCTAGGGCTCTGTTCACCGAGTATCGCGACCGCATTCAAAGCGCGATTGAACCGATCGATCGTTCGTCACCGCTCGATCTGTTGATGGATCGATATCCGGCGCACATCAATGCCGTCGCGGAGCGCGAGCGTTGGCCGGACGAAATTCGCGCGTACGCATCGGCCAACTTCCCGGTCTTTATCCATGACATGCAGTCGTTTCTGCTGCCCGCGTGGCGAATCGCACGCGACTCCACTCGAGGTACTGCCGACTTCGAGCGGGCACTAAGCCATGCGGAGCGTGCGATCGAACTGGCGCCTTGGAATCCCATGGCGCACCTCACCGCCGGCGCGGCTCAATTTAGGCTGGGAAAGCTTGAAAGAGCGCTCGAGCGGCTGCACCGTGCCGGCACTTTGGTGGCAGAGTCGACTCGACCCGAGCATCGCGAGATCGCGGCAGCCGCAGCAGCGTATCTTGCGATGGCGCATGCTCGATGCGGCGATGCCGCACAGGCCACGGCCGCCTTCGCTGAATGTGAGGAGATTCTCCGCGGATCGAATAACGCCTTCGGCGAGGACGCCATCGATGCCTACGCGGAAGCCGAGTCCGTCCTGGGGACACCGCCGCCGTGATCCTGCGATCGCCACGTGAAAAGTCGTACCCCCCCCCGGTCGCAGGTTCGGTTCGCGCTCGATCTAGTGTATCTGCACGTGACCGGCCTTCGTGCCGGTCGTTTGGGTTTATGGACCGCCCGGTGGCGTCCTGAGGCCGCCCGCTGGCCCGCGGGCCAGCGGGCGGGGTCGTCTACGCCGATCCGCCCCGCCGCGACCGCGCAGGGTCGTACCTGGGCGGCTTGCTGATCAATTGCAACAGTGCGTCCTGCACGACATCATCAAACTCAACGTGCTCCGGGCTCCGATTC
The DNA here is from genome assembly GCA_022842805.1 of Phycisphaerae bacterium. GTDB lineage: Bacteria > Planctomycetota > Phycisphaerae > UBA1845 > Fen-1342 > JALHOX01. The sequence goes on from JALHOX010000331.1 coordinate 3,115, forward strand.
CGCGCCTCTTTGAGCGCGACTCCCTTCGCGTAGTCGAGCAGATCAGGCGTCAATTCAAGTTCACGCGGCGAGGAGGCATCCATTCAGACCTCCTCGCCACGCTCGAGGCGCTCCCGGATGTCGTCGTAAAGTGTGAACGAAATGACCGCCGGCTTGATCTCGACCAGGTTTCCGTCCTCCCCGGTCACGCCGCGGGGCGGCACGCGGTGCATGACAAAATACGGGGCGTCATCCGGCACGCCCCGGCCGTACTTCTGCGATTCGCGCGCCGCCGCCTCGCGCACCGGGCGCAGGAAATCCGCATAGCGGCACCCGAGCGTCTGGCACATCGCCGCGTACGGGGCGAAGATCTGGCACTCCTCGAAATGCTCGGCGGCAGCCTCCGCGTCGGCCAGCGTCCAGGTATCCGGCGCGGCGGGCGTCACAACGCAGTTCTTGATGAGCACCTCAAGCATCGCCGGTCGGCAGTCGTAGCCGCGCGACCGAAGGTGGTTCGACGCGGCGATCAGCGCCATTGGGAAACATCTCTCGCCGCTCGAGCTCCGCCGCCTCGTGAAACACCCGGTCCGCGCCCGCCCCCGGCTTCAGCTTGAGTTCCACATAATCGTCGAAGGTCAGCCCGACTCGCACCATGATCATTTCTCCTTGTCGGTTGCGCTGCGGGGCGCTGCTGGCCCCTCATCCACTTCTTTCCGGCGGGAGGGCCGATTCGTAAAGCCGGAGGGCGAGAAATCCGTCGGCAAGGCGTGCGCCGAACACAATTCATTACAGCGTAGCACGTTGCGCTCGTCTCGCCGTTGTGGGCGTTTGGCGGCCCATGCCACCATAGGCGAGACCGCTCATGCCTGCTATGCTGGGCCGCTCGTTGACCGAGAGAACGGCGGACCTATGCAGATTGCAAAGATATACTCGCACAAAGATGGGCTGGAATACATCAAGGAGCGGCACGCGGCCGCGCTTCAGGACATCCAGGCCGCTGTGGCTGCCTGTGACGCCGTTGCATGCCTCCGAAAGGTGACAGAGGAGCAGACCAAGCCGCCGCTCTTATACTCGCCTGTGGCCATGAACGCTTCGTTGAAGCTCTACCTCTCCGAGCGAGGATGGACCATAAAGGCACCGGACTCGAAGAAGGGTTTTCGGGAACCGCGATTGAACTTCGGCGGCGGCCGCTTTCGGGAAATGGACGGCATCAAGGATAAGGTCGGATTGGAGATCCAGTTTGGGAAGTACGCATTCATGGGGTATGACATCTTCGCAAAGATGCCGATATTTGCCAAGAAAGGCATGATTGAATGCGGAATTGAGGTTGTGGCGATGCCGTCCGTCGTGAAAGTCATGTCAACCGGTGTCAGCTCGTTCGCTCAGGTCGTGCTCGACATGGAGATTCGCGGCGTGGCTGACATCGATCTTCCAACCATTGTCGTTGGCATGGATCTAACAGGTGATGAGGTCAAGGGATCGGAAGAGAAAGCAGCGAGATACAAAGCGGACGGCACCGGGATGATTGCAAGAGGAGAAGTCGACGCACCCAGAGCGGGGGCGCGACCAGGTCCAAAGGCACAGAGGCGGCCCTCTCTTCGTGAAACCCTTGCATCACCGGATGTGGAGCCCGATGGCGGCGAAGAAGAACTAGCCCACGAGAGCGAGACGGTCGAGGATGAGCACTAGCTGATCAACGCGGGAGTAGATTGCGGCCAAGGGCTCTTCGCCACCTTGCAATTCGGTCCCGGTTCGTACACTGGCTTACCCATCGGTCGAACGCGCAAGGTTCCCTCCGCCGCAGGATGATCCGCTTGTTC
>JALHOX010000332.1:0-3766 GCA_022842805.1 Phycisphaerae bacterium
CGTTCACCCCGACGACCCGCGCTATCAGCACCTGATCGGCAAGCGAGTCACGCTGCCGCTCGTCAACCGCCGCATCCCCGTCATCGCCGACCCCATCCTCGTCGACCCGAAATTCGGCACCGGCGTCGTCAAGGTCACGCCCGCCCACGACCCCAACGACTACGAGTGCGGCCTGCGCAACAACCTGCCGCAGCTCAACATCCTCACCAAAGACGGCCGCATCCGCGACGACGACGAGGGCAAGCGCCTCTTCGGCCCCTACGCCGGCATGGAGCGCTACGCCGCCCGCAAACAGATCGTCAAAGACCTCGAAGCCGCCGGCCTGCTCGAAAAAGCCGAACCGCACGAACACGAAGTCGGCCACAGCGACCGCAGCAAGACCCCCATCGAGCCCATGCTCAGCGAGCAATGGTTTGTCAAAATGGCCCCCCTCGCCGAGCCCGCCCTCGAAGCCGTCCGCGACGGCCGCGTGAACTTCTTCCCACAACGCTACGCCAAAACCTACCTCGACTGGCTCGGCGAAAAACGCGACTGGTGCATCAGCCGCCAACTCTGGTGGGGACACCGCATCCCAGTGTGGAAAATCATGACTTGGGATCGATTGCCGGCCGGCGCCGACGCCGTCAACCATTCTGCCGCGCAGTTGGAACGGTGTCGGTCGCAAATCGAATCGGTCCTCAGGGCGTTTAAAGTTCCGGCAGATGAGTGTGCTTCATTGCCCGCACAACCGGGATTCGTGCTGGTTTGCGCGAAGACGGAACGCGCTCAAGCGGCAATGAGGCGTCTAGAAGCCTTCGTGGTTGGGACGTCGATACAAGAATCCGGAAAGCCGCGACGCGGAGATGCGCGCGTCCCCAGCGAAATTGTAGAAGGCAACGTAGGGAGCTTGGACGCGATTGTGGAAATCGAGCAAGACCCCGACGTCCTCGACACCTGGTTCAGCTCCGCCCTCTGGCCCTTCAGCACCTTCGGCTGGCCGGGAGACGCCTCTGCCGCCGACCAGCCGCCCCCGGCCTCCAATCCGAAATTCGCTATTCGCAATTCGCAATTCGCTATTCACCGCTACTACCCCACCAGCGTCCTCAGCACCGCCCGCGACATCATCAGCCTCTGGGTCGCACGCATGGTCATCATGGGCCTCTACAACACCGGCGACAAACCCGGCAGCCCAGGCCGCGTCCCCTTCAGCCACGTCTGCATCCACCCCGTCATTCAAGACGGCAACGGCCGACGCATGAGCAAGTCCACCGGCAACGGCGTCGACCCGCTCGACCTCATCGAGCTCTACGGCACCGACGCCATGCGCTTCACTCTCGCCAGCATGGCCGGCGAAACGCAGGACCTCCGCATCCCCGTCTCCTACCACTGCCCCCACTGCGACGCGCTCACCCAACACAGCAGCGTCGTCCCCCACAACAAATTCCCGCGCGACATCCCCAAGGTGAAGTGCAAGGGCTGCGGCAAAGAGTTCGCCACCGTCTGGGCCGATCAACCGCTCAAAGACCAGCTCGGCGTCGGCCTCGACACGTCGGAGCGCTTCGAACTCGGCCGCAACTTCTGCAACAAGCTCTGGCAGGCCGCGACGGGCTTCGTCCTGGCGAATCTGAGCGACGAAGCCGCGGAACGGCGCAACGACGAAGAAAACAGCCCGCGCACGCTGGCCCGCCAGCAACTCGCCCTCGAAGACCGCTGGATCCTCTCGCGCCTCCAGGCCTGCATCGCCGAAGTCGACCGTCGCATCGAAGCCTATCAATTCAGCGACGCCGCCGGCGCCATCTACGCCTTCTTCTGGGGCGAGTTCTGCGATTGGTATGTCGAGCTCGTGAAGCCGCGCCTGTCGCAAAAGAGCGACGCACCGCCGGATCGCCGCACCGATGAAGGAAAGCTCGTCGCCCGCCAGGTCCTCGCCTACGTCCTCGATCAGACGCTGCGCCTGCTCCACCCCATCGCCCCCTTCGTCACCGAGGCCCTCTGGCACCGCCTCAACGCCGCCGCCCCCTGGCGCGGCATCGACGAGCTGCAGGAGGGCGGCCGCGCGCTCATCGTCGCCGACTGGCCACGCGCGCAATCGCAATGGATCGACACCGACGCCGAAGCCCGCATGTCGCGCGTGCAAGAGGTCGTCCGTGCCCTGCGCGACGTAAAGACCCGCGTGAACGGCATCCGCGCCGCCGCCCGCGAAACCGTCATCCGCAATCTGCCCAAAGCCGTCCTCCGCGCCGACGCCCGACTCGCCGCCGAGTTCGAAGCCTCTCGCGCCGCGCTCCTCACCCTCGGCAATTGCGACGCCATCGACATCGGCGAGCGCCTCGCCAAGCCCCCCGAAGCCGCCAGCAAAATCTTCGCCGGCTACGAGCTCTACGTCTCTCTCAGCGGCCTCGCTAACCTCGACCTCGAACGCCAGCGGCTCGGCAAAGAGATCGACGAAACTCGCGGCCACATCGAACGCATCGGCAGCAAGCTCGGCAACGAAAGCTACGTGCGCGGTGCACCGCCCGCGGTCGTCGAGCGCGACCGCGCCAAGCTCGAAGAATTGCGCAACAAGCTGTCCTCCCTCGAGGAAAACCTCGCCGGCATCAGCGGCTAGCGCGATAAACCAGTAGCGGCCTGCGGCCCGCAGGCCGCCCAGCATTACCAGCCTGCGGCTCGCAGGCCGCCCAGCACCTATCGCCCGCGGCGCGCACGCCGACGAATCGCCGCGCCTACGCTCAAACCTCATGACCCAAGCCGCGCCCAAACCACCCAAGCGCTCCTGGCGACGCCGCCTGCTCCTCGCCCTCGGCTGCATCTCGCTCGCCATCTTCGCCGTACGCCTGACCGCCGGCTGCTATTCCGTCGGCCCCACAGCCTCCAAAGCGGCCATCGCTTCACTGCAGCGCGCCGCCATCGAATCCCGCGACGGCGCGACCGCCCTCTCCTACCTCCGCGCCGGCGACCCCGCCGACCCGCGCATCATCTACATCCACGGCACCCCCGGCGACGCCGAAAATTGGGCCGATCTGCTCCTCAACCCCATCGTCGGATTCGAGTCCCTCTCCATCGACCGACCCGGCTTCGGACAAACCCAACCGCCCGCCCCGCTCACCTCCTTCGAGGCCCAGGCCGCCGCCATCGCCCCACTCCTGATCGAGCGCCGCGGCATCAAGCCGATCCTCGTCGGCCACTCCCTCGGCGGCCCGATCGCCGCCCGCCTCGCCGCCGACCACCCCGATCGCGTCGGCGGCCTCCTCATCGTCGCCGGATCATTCGACCCGGTGCATGAAGAACTCGATTGGCTCGAACGCTGCGTCATGAGCGACACGGTGCGCGGCTCGCTGCCCGGCGCGCTCGCCAACAGCCTCGCCGAGCTGCGCGACGCAAAACGCGAAACGCTGCTGCTGGCCGAAATCCTCGATCGCATCACCTGCCCCACCATCGTCATCCACGGCACCACCGACGGCCTCGTCCCCTACGAAAACGTCAGCTACATCCAGCGCAAACTGCCCAACGCCCGCCCCCTCGAAGTCATCAAGCTCCCCGACCAGGGCCACTTCATCCCCTGGCAACGCCCCGACCAAATCCGCACCGCAATCGACCGCCTGCGCGCTCTCCTCTCACTCCACGCCCCACGAACTCCATAGCGGCCCGCGGCTCGCAGGCCGACGAGCAAACACGGCCTCGGTCCCTTCTGCATTCTTCATTCTGCATTCTGCATTTGTCTTCAACTCGCCACTCTGCATTCGCACCTCGCAACTTCCCCATTCCCTCCCCTCCCGCTATTTTCGCC
>JALHOX010000332.1:3776-4898 GCA_022842805.1 Phycisphaerae bacterium
AGCCCCCCACCGACCCCGCCCCGCTCTCGCCAACCGCCGCCGCCGGCTTGCGATTCGCCATCGTCGCATCGCGCTACAACGACCAGATCACATCCCCCCTCGCCCGCGCCGCCGAGCAATCGCTGAAATCACACGCCGCCGCCGCCATCGAAACCTTCGAAGTCCCCGGTGCCTGGGAGATCCCCGTCGCCGCCCTACACGCCGCCCGCAGCGGACGCTTCGAAGCCATCATCTGCATCGGCTGCGTCATCCGCGGCGACACGCCCCACTTCGACTACGTCGCCGGCGAAGCCGCCAGCGGCTGCGCACGAGTCGCCCTCGACACCGGCATCCCCGTCGCCTTCGGCGTCCTCACCACCGACAACCTCGAACAAGCACTCGATCGCGCCGGCGGCAAAGTCGGCAACAAAGGCGCCGAGGCCGCCCTCGCCGCAATCGAGATGGCCCTGCTCATCCGTCGCATCCGCTCCTGAACCGCCCCACCCAAGCCCGCGCGCCGCGATACACTCTCCCCCAACGAACCTCATGAGCTTTCGCAACAAAAGTCAGGCCCGCACCCTCGCGCTGCAGGCGCTCTGCCTCTACGACGCGCTCGGCGACAGCTTCGCCACGCAGGTCCTCGCCTTCCTCCGCGACCCCGAAAATCTCCAGGACGTCGGCGTCGCGCAGCAACTCTCCGACGACCTGCTCGGCTTCGCCGCCGGCCTCGCCAACGGAGCCTGGATGAAACGCGGCGAATACGACCCCATGCTCGAAGCCGCCGCCCCGGACTGGGCCATCAAGCGCATGCCCCCCGTCGACCGCAACATCCTCCGCCTCGGCCTCCACGAATGGCTCACCCAGCCAGACACCCCCTTCTCCGTCATCGTCAACGAAGCCATCGAGCTCGCCCGTCGCTTCGGCGGAAACGACTCGCCCAAGTTCATCAACGGCGTCCTCGACGGCATCCGCCGCAAACAATCCCAACCCGCCGCCCCCGAACAACCAGATTCCTCGCCGTCGGCTCCAACCCAAAACGCCGAAGATCCGGTAGGGCGAATTCCACCCGCCTCTTAGCTCCACCCGCCCATAGACGCGATCGCAAAACACCGAAACCCAAATCGGTCCAATTTGATCTAGTCT
>JALHOX010000333.1 GCA_022842805.1 Phycisphaerae bacterium
CACCTTCGCCAACTCGCGCACCGCCTTCGGCAGCCTCAAGGGCAAGCCCTTCCCCTGCTACGCGATCCCGCTCAAGGCCGGCATGTCGATCGGCATGATGCTCATCAGCGTCGAGCTGCTCATCATGCTCTTCATCATGCTGGTCCTGCCCGGCAGCCTCGCGGGCAAGTGCTTCATCGGCTTCGCCATCGGCGAGTCGCTCGGCGCCGCGGCCCTGCGTATCGCGGGCGGCATCTTCACCAAGATCGCCGACATCGGCTCGGACCTGATGAAGATCGTCTTCAAGATCAAGGAAGACGACGCCCGCAACCCGGGCGTCATCGCGGACTGCGTCGGCGACAACGCCGGCGACTCGGTCGGCCCCTCGGCGGACGGCTTCGAGACCTACGGCGTCACGGGCGTGGCCCTGATCAGCTTCATCCTGCTGGCGATCAACGAAACGGTCGCCGGTCCGGCCTATGAGACGCTGCAGGTGCAGTTGCTGGTCTGGATCTTCGCCATGCGCATCATCATGGTTGTGGCCAGCGCCCTGTCCTACTTCATCAACGAAGCGATGGCGGTCGCCACCTACGGCAACGCCGACAAGATGAATTTCGAAACCCCGCTGACGAACCTGGTGTTCATCACCTCGGGCGTCTCGATCGCGCTGACCTACGCCGCGTCGTACCTGCTGATCCCGAACATCGGCGGCGACGGAACGATGTGGTGGAAGCTGTCGACGATCATCACCTGCGGCACGCTGGCGGGTGCGATCATTCCGGAGTTCGTGAAGGTCTTCACCAGCACGCACTCGCAGCACGTCAAGGAAGTCGTCACGTCTTCCGAGCAGGGCGGCGCCTCGCTCAACATTCTGAGCGGTCTGGTGGCCGGCAATTTCAGCAGCTACTGGCTGGGAATGACCATCCTGTTCCTGATGGCGATCGCCTACTACATCTCGCTCATGTTCCCGGTCAACGCCGCGGGCCACTGCACGATGATGCTCGCTCCGGCGGTCTTCGCGTTTGGTCTGGTGGCCTTCGGCTTCCTGGGCATGGGTCCGGTGACGATCGCGGTCGACAGCTACGGCCCGGTGACGGACAACGCCCAGTCGGTCTTCGAGCTTTCGACGATCGAGACCATGCCCGGCATTCGCGACGAAGTGAAGAAGCAGTTCGGCTTCACGCCCGACTTTGAGAAGGGCAAGCACTTCCTCGAAGAGAACGACGGCGCGGGTAACACCTTTAAGGCGACCGCCAAGCCGGTGCTCATCGGCACGGCCGTCGTCGGCGCTACGACCATGATCTTCTCAATCATCGTCGCCCTGACGCACGGGCTGACCGAGAACCTCGAAAAGCTCTCGCTGATGCACCCGCCCTTCATGCTCGGCCTGATCGCGGGCGGCTCGGTGATCTTCTGGTTCACCGGCGCGTCGATGCAGGCGGTGACCACCGGCGCGTATCGCGCGGTGGAGTTCATCAAGGCCAACATCAAGCTCGAAGGCAGCACCAAGGCGAGCGTCGAGGACAGCAAGAAGGTCGTCACCATCTGCACCGAGTACGCGCAGAAGGGCATGTTCAACATCTTCCTGGGCGTCTTCTTCTCGACCCTCGCCTTCGCGTTCTATGAGCCGTTCTTCTTCATCGGCTTCCTGATGTCCACCGCGCTCTTCGGCCTCTTCCAGGCCATCTTCATGGCCAACGCCGGCGGTGCGTGGGACAACGCCAAGAAGGTCGTGGAGGTCGAGCTCAAGAAGAAGGGCACCCCGCTGCACGACGCGACGGTCGTCGGCGACACGGTCGGCGATCCGTTCAAGGACACCAGCTCGGTCGCGATGAACCCGGTCATCAAGTTCTCGACGCTGTTCGGTTTGCTGGCGGTCGAGCTGGCCGTGAGCCTGAACTACCAGAACAAGGGCGATCTGACGATGACCCGCGCACTGGCCGCGGTCTTCTTCGTCATCTCCGCCTTCTTCGTCTGGCGCTCGTTCTACGGCATGCGGATCGGTGGATCGCGCAGCTAAAGCGCCTACCGCAGAACGCACGCGGCACGACGCCGCGAATGCAGAATGAAGAATGCAGAATGCAGAAGGGCGCGCCGGCGACGGGCGCCCTTCTCGCTTTTCCACTGCCGGTCGGGGCGACGCGTTAGGCAGTGCCGAGCGAAGATCCAAGGCGTTCGATCGATCCCTTCTTCATTCTTCATTACTTCATTCTGCATTGTCAGATCTCGCGCCAGCGTTTACATCCCCGTTGTGATCGTCGACCTCTCACTCGGACTGACCCTGATCGCGCTCGGCGCCGCCGCGGGCGTGGCGGGCGGCTTGCTGGGCGTGGGCGGCGGCCTGGTAATGATTCCGGGCATGTTGCTGCTGCGCGGTGCGGCCGATGGGCCGCAGGCGATGCACCTCTACAAACTGACCGCGACGATCGCCGCCACGGTGGTAGTTTTTCCGGCGGCGCTCCGCCACGCGCGGGCCCGGGCGGTCGACGGTCCGGCGCTGCGCTGGATGCTGCTGGGCGCTATTTTCGGGATTGTCGCGGGCGTGTGGCTGGCGGGCCTTTTTCGAGCCGGGCAAACGGTCTGGCTGGAGCGCCTGCTGGCCGGCGTGATGTTCATCACCATCCTCGGTCAGCTTCGCCGCATACTCAGCGCCTGGCGGCAACACGCCGCAACGCGCGACGACCACGCCGCGCGGGCGGCCATCGCCGCCGAGGAGCAGCGCGAGACGCGGCTGGCCCCCGGACAGTCGCTGCTCATCGGCGGGCCGGCGGGTGTGCTCTCCGGTCTGCTGGGAATCGGCGGCGGCATCTGGGCCGTGCCCGCGCAGAGTTGGGTGGGCGTGCCGCTCAGACGCGCCATCGGCACATCCTCCGCATTTCTTGCGCTTTCGCTCCCGGTGACCTCGGCAGTCCAGGTGGTGTCGCTCTTGCAGTCCATCGGCGAGCAGCCGCTGCGCGCGGTCGAGTATGCGGCCTGGCTCGCACCGGGCGCTCTCCTGGGAGGGTGGGTTGGAGCCGGCCTCACCCACCGATTGCCGATCGTTTGGGTCCGGATCGCGACGATTGCAATCATGGCGTGGGCCGGCGGCCGGCTGATCTGGTAATCCGACACGATCGCCGGACGGCGAATTGAGCAGTCGGGATGAAGTTGGTCGATCGCTGAAGTAGGGGAGCGGTGAAACACGGGGCGGCCGCGTCATTGCGTTGCCGCGATCCCTTTTGCGCGTCGCTTTCTTGATCCTCAGCCCTCGGCATTCCTTGCGCCGGTTGCGCAAATTTGGAAAACCTGACGATTTTGGTCGATTCTCCGGCACCGGTTTCGTCGAAAAGAGATATAGACGGTCCTGACAACTCGAGCTGGCTCGCAACGGAGTGCGAGAATGAACGTTTTGATCGCGGAAGACAACAACGCTCACCGAGAGCTGCTCGAAATCCTGATCCGCAGCGGCGAGGTCGGGTCGCAGATCACCGCCGTCGACACCGGGGCTGATTTCATCCGCACGCTCGCGAACCAAAAGTTCGACGTCGCGCTGCTCGACTATCACCTCCCGGACTGCGTCGCGACCGAGATCTTCCCGCAGCTCGACCAGATTCCCAATCGTCCGCCGGTGATCGTCGTCTCCTCCGACGCCGACAGCGAAACCATCATCGCCGCCCTCCGCAGCGGCGGACGCGATTTTCTGCCGAAGAACGAAGCGTTTCAGGCCGCGGCGCTGATCGCCCGCATCCGGGCCGTGCTGCGTCGTCAGCGCGAAGAGATGCAGTTGATCGAGCGGCAGAAGGACGAATGCATCGCGGCGCTGGCCGGCGGACTGGCGCACGATTTCAACAACATGCTGGTCGGCATTCTCGGCAAGGCCGCGCTGTTGCGCGATGAGGGCGCCCCCGACAAAAGGCTCGACTACTGCAACGCCATCATCCGCACCGGCGAACGCCTGGCCGATCTGGCGAAGCAGTTGCTGGCCTACGCCCGCGGCGGCAAATACAACCCGCGCCCCACCAACATCAACGCCGTCATCGAAGACACGCTCGCCATGCTCAAGGGCGCTGTTTCGCAACGGCTTCAGATTCGCACGTTTCTTTCCAACGGCCTCTGGGATGTCCACGCCGACCGCTCGCAGCTCGTGCAGGCTCTGCTCAATCTCTGCCTCAACGGCTGCGAAGCGATGGGTCGCGAAGGCACGCTCAGCATCTTCACCGAAAGCGTCAGCAAACCGGCCTGGCAGGACCTCTTCGGCGTTCAGCATGCCGCCGGCGAGTATCTGCACCTGGTGGTGGCCGACACCGGCAGCGGCATCAGCGACAACATCCGGTCGACGATGTTTGAGCCGTATCACTCGACGAAGGGCGATGGTCGCGGTCTCGGGTTGGCCGCGGTGAAGGGAATTCTCAAGACACACGGCGGCGGGCTCCTGCTCAATTCCGAGCCGGGCCGCGGCACCGCGTTTCACATCTTCCTGCCGCGACCGACCGCGCTCATCGAGCCGCCCGCGAGCGCACCTGCCCCAATCGCCGAGCGCAAGCGGGCCCGGGTGCTGGTGGTCGAGGATGAACCGGAAGTGCGCGAGGTTGTGTGTGAGGTCCTGCAGCGCAGCGGCCACGACGTCTCCTTCGCCGAAAACGGCAGCCGTGCGGTTGAATCGCTCCGCCGCCCGGAGCCGCTCGATCTGGTGCTGATCGACATGCGTCTGCCCGATTGCAGCGGCGTGGACGTGCTCCGCGCCTGCCGTCGCGAGCGACCCGAGGCACGCGTGATTCTCTGCAGCGGGTATGAGCGCGTTTCGATTCTGCAAGAGGTGTTGCGCGAGTTCGACGACGTGCCGTTTCTGTCCAAGCCCTTCCTCCCCGATCAGTTGCTCAAGGCCGTCGACGCGGTATTAGCACCACGTTAGTCGTATTCACTCGAAACAGCGGCCCAA
>JALHOX010000334.1 GCA_022842805.1 Phycisphaerae bacterium
CAGCTGCGCCTCCGCCGCCCGACGCCGCGCCCGCTGATAAAAGCACTGCATATACGTCGGACATTTTCGCCCCAGACAGTTCGTGCTCTCGCTGCGAACCTTTTCCCAGACCTCCAGCGGCGGCTGCTGAGGAATGCTGGTGAGCGAGCCGTCCTCCGTCTTGTACGCCCAATCCTCCACGTCGTGCAGCACTTGCAGCGTGCGCTTGTCAGGAAATAGCGCGGCTTGTCGTCCGCTGGCGATTTTCAATCGCCGCAGCCCCAGATAGTTTTGCCGACCCTTCACCAGCTCCGCGCTGAAATCGACGCCGAGCGCCTTGCGCAACAGCGGGATGTCTTTATGAATCAGCTGCTCTTGCAGCGAGATCGTGTGCGTGCTGATGACCACGCGCTGCCCGTGCTGCAGCGCCCGCTCGATCGCCGGCAACAGATAGCCGAACGTCTTCCCCACGCCCGTACCCGCCTCGATCGCGAGATGCTCCCCGTCGGCGAAGGCGTCGCGCACGGCGACGACAAAATCGCGCTGCTGCGGCCGCGGCTCAAACGCCGGCAGCGCGCGGGCCAGAGGCCCATCGGGCCCCAGCCAGTCGAGCGCGGAAACAGCCGGCGCGGCGCTCACACCTTCTGCAGCTCTTCGATGAGCTGCCAGGTGAACAAGCCCACGATGAACAGCGTGCCCACAATCACGATCGTGCCGAAGGCGGTGACGAATGTGACCCCGCTAAACCAGGTACCGCGCATCGTCGCCAGAATGTGCGGACGCGCCAGCACGAGCATGCTGATGACCAAAGCGGCCGACGTGATCGGCACCGTGATCGAGTGCAGATAGCTGTAAAGCCAGAGGCCGCGCGGCACTTTCCGCTCTTTGCCCTCGCGATACTGAATGAACTGACCGCGAACCAGATACTCCACTTCGCCGTTCGCGCCGCGGATCACTTCGCCATTCACGGCGTCGCCGCCGATCGCCGAGTACCCCAGCGTATACGCCAGAAAATTCAGCAGCCCCAGCGCGATGACGATGATGCAAATCTGGTTACGCCGCCGCCGCGGCATGCGATCCACCGGGCACGCCGCGCCGTTGCCGAGCGACGGCTGCGCCAGCATCACACCATCCGCGTCAATCGTGCTCATGCCGGCCTCGCGCTCGGCGCGATCACGCCGGTCTCGGGCGACGACGCACTGCCGTACGTCTTGCGCGGAATGCGCCCGGCGCGATACGCCCAATAGCCCGCGTCGAGCGCGCGCCGCATCGCGACCGCCATCATCGGCGGATCCGCCGCGCTCGCGATGCCCGTGTTGAGCAGCACGCCGTCGGCGCCCAGCTCCATCGCCACCGTCACATCCGACGCGGTGCCGACGCCGGCGTCCACGATCACCGGATAGTCCGGATCGCCGCCCTTCAGTTCGTCGAGAATGATTCGAATGTTGTTGGGATTCAGGATGCCCAGCCCCGAGCCGATCGGCGAGCCCAGCGGCATCACGCTCGCCACGCCGGCGGCTTTCAACCGCCGCGCGAGAACCGGATCATCGTTGCTATAGGCGAGGACGACGAAGCCCTCCTTCAACAACACCTCCGCCGCGCGGAGCGTCTCAATCGGGTCGGGCAGCAGCGTCTTGCGATCGGCCAGCACTTCGAGTTTCACCCACCGCGCGCCGGCGTTGCCCAAACCTTCGAGCAGCTCGCGCCCCAGCCGGGCCGCGCGAACCGCATCATCCGCCGAAAAGCAGCCCGCCGTGTTCGGCAAAATCGTCAGCCGACCCAAGTCGAGAAAATCGAGCAGGCTGCGCCCGGCGCTGTCATAGAGTCGCTCCCGCCGCACCGCGACCGTGACGACGTCGCAGCCGCTGGCCTCCAACGCGCGTCGCATCAGCGGATAGTCGGGCTGACCGTCGCGCAAGTACTTGCCCGTGCCCACCCACAGCCGCGAACGCAGACTAAAGCCGGCGACCTGAAGCGGCGGAATCTCCATCAGCCGCCTCCCACCAGCGTCACGATCTCAATCTCGTCGCCCGCGTTGATGCGGTGCGTAGCGAATGACGCGCGGCGGACCAGGTCGCGATTGACCTCGATCGCGACGCGCTCCGGAATAAGATTCAGTTGGCCGATCAACTCGCTCAGCGTCCGGCCCGCCGGAAGGTCCAGCGGGTCGCCGTTGACGGTGATTCGAATGGCGGAATCGGTCGATGGCATGGGCAGTTGGCTCCGTGAACAGATGATATCTTGAACCAACGCGGGCGACAGGCGTATACCGCGGTAACCGACGGCGCAGCGCCCCGCGCGGCGAAATCGCGATTCTCCCGGCGCCTGCGCAGGCCGAAGCCTGCCGCTCACTTCCGGCAACCCACGAGGAATCTGACCATGAATCTGGCGACTTTTGAGCAGATGTTTCGCTACGGCGACGCAATGAACGATCGCATTTTGACGGCGGCGGCGGGCCTGGGCCTCACACAGCTCGACCTGCCCCAGGACATGGGCGTCGGCTCATTGCGGCGCACGCTCCTCCACATCCTCGCCGGCGAGTCGGTCTGGCTGAAACGTTGGCGCGGCGAAACCGAAACACGCTGGCCCGACGAAAAAGTCCCGACCCCGATCGCGGAGATACAAGCCGCGATGAACACGCTCCGCGGCGAACGCTCCGCCTATATCGCCACGCTCAACGACGCGAAGCTGGCGAGCGAGCAAACCTATCGCGACTCAAAGGGCAGTCTGTTCGTCGCACGCCTGGCCGACATGCTCATGCAGGGCTGCGTCCACTCGATCCATCACCGCGCGCAGGCCGTGAACATGATCCGACGACTCGGCGGCGGCAGCCTGGAGATGGACTACATGACGTGGCTGCGCCGCCCCGCGACGTAACGACGATTGGTCGACGACGCCCCCGCGAAACATCAAGAAATACGCTGGAATCGCCGCCCCCGCGCGGCCCGGCTGAAAATTGGCAGGATCAACAGAACACTGGAGACGATGGGATTCGAACCCACGACCTTCGCATTGCGAACGCGACGCTCTCCCAATTGAGCTACGTCCCCATGATTTTCAAACCCACTATACGGCTTTTCTCCACGCTCGCAATCTTCGTCATCCGATCGACGCCGCTCGCGGCAGATTCCGTTCGGCCCGACACGCGCGGTTAACCGCAGTCAACCGCCATTCATCATCCGCTTCGCCAGCGCCGCCAACGCATCGGGCGACGACTTTTGCGCCAGCCAGCGAAATCCGAGGCCGTCCGCCGGGCGTCGCGGAATGATGTGGAAGTGAACATAAGGCACTTCCTGACCCGCGACCGAACCATTGTTTTGCAGCAGATTGTAGCCGGGGGCGCCGGTCGCCCGCATCACACGCGTGGCCGCCTCTCGAACCGCTCGGCCCAGGTCCGCGGCCTCGTCCGCGGTCAGCTCGTCAAATCGCTCAACCGCTCGCTTCGGAATCACCAGGGTGTGCCCCTCGGCGAGCGGGTTGATGTCGAGGAAAGCCAGCGCCGCGGCCGACTCAAAGACACGATGACACGGAATCTGGCCGGCGACGATTTTGGCGAAGATGGATTCCGAAGCGGCGCTCATACGGCGATCGTCACCAAATCCAACGCGATCAACCTGCAATCCGCGCGAAGAACCCTCGCGCCAAGTCGCCGCACTTATTCCGAAGCGGGCGCCGCGGCCTTGCGGCTGCGCGACGGCGCACGCGGATTACGCGGCTTGCCGGCATAGACCGCATAGCGCACCTTGGCCCGGCGACGACGCTGCGACGTGTCCGGCAGCTTCTCGCGCTTGGCATCGTCCTCGGCCACGATCTGCATGATCGCCAACTGACCGGCATCGCCCAGGCGGCGCTCCGCCAGCTTGATGATGCGGATGTAGCCGCCGAACGTCCCCACCCGCACGCCCCGCCGATACATGCGCGGGCCGATGTCGTTGAAGAGCTTGTGAATCACGCTCTCCGCGGTGAAGGCGACGCCCGGTCGCGTCGTCGCCGCGCGATAGCGCCGGCCCGAACGCGAACGCATGACCTTGTTACGGTCCGAGTCGCTCATCGCGTCGTAATCTTTGCGGTTGTCGGGGCGAATGATCGCGCGATCCGTCAGCAGCGCCTCAGCCTGCTGGCGATAGGCCAGCACCGTGATGCGTGCCTGCGCCCGCTCGTCGTCGCCGCCCTTTGCGCCCTCAGCAGTCGCAATCGCCGCCTTGACCGCGAGGTGGATCAGCCGCTCCGCGAAGCGGCGAAACTCCTTCGCCTTCACGATCGTCGTGCGAATCTGACCATGCTCGAACAGGCTCTGAACGACGTTTCGCCGCAGGGCGAGACGGTGAGCGCTGGTTCGCGCGAGTTTACGACCGGCAACATTGTGACGCATAGTTCAGGCTCGCTTTCGGCTATCTGCAAATCGCCGCTTAGTTCGCGTTCTCGTCCGTCGCCGCCGCACCGAGTTCCGGCAGGTGGCGCATTCCCAGGGTCAGGCCAATCGTCTCCAGCTTCTGGCGAACCTCGTCGAGCGAGGTCTTGCCGAAGCTCCGCAGCTCCATCAGCTCGATGTCGTCTTTCCGAACGAGATCGTTGACGGTGAAGATGTTCGCGGCGTCCAGGCAATTCAGCGCCCGCACCGACAGCTCCAACTCGCGCACAGGCATGCGCAGCTTGGTCATCAGAGCCGGATCGATCGTCGCCAAAACCGCCTGTGCCCGCTGCGTGTCAGTCGCGGCGATGTCGCTGCCCAACTCGTAGTACTGCACAAACGGGTTGAGGTGCTTGCGGAGGATCTTGGCCGCCTCCACCAGCGCGTCATCGGGCGTCACGGTGCCCTTCGTCCAGACCTCGAGGATCAGCCGGTCGTAGTTGGTCTTCTGCCCGA
>JALHOX010000335.1:0-287 GCA_022842805.1 Phycisphaerae bacterium
TTCACGCAGGAAGCCAGCATGGCCAAGCTCTACGCCAGCGAGACGGCGGGCCGAGCCGTCGACCGCGGCGTGCAAATCCACGGCGGCTACGGCTATGTGCACGAGTTTCGCATCGAGCAGCTCTATCGCGATGCGCGGATCACGCGGATTTACGAGGGGACAAGCGAGATTCAGCGGGTTGTAATCGCGCGCGGGTTGATGAGAGAGTAGTATTCAAGCCTGCGTTGGAATCGCTCGCGTTCCTCTGTGCCGTTGCACTTCGAAGGAGTTGGAGATGAATCGTCGGA
>JALHOX010000335.1:297-4841 GCA_022842805.1 Phycisphaerae bacterium
CCCTCGCATCGTGTGGCGCCCTGTGCGCTCTCCTGGTCGGCTGCGATCGCGATCGCAACACCGTCGTCGTTCAGCCCGGCCACGTCTGCGGCCTTGACTGCCATGACCACCATCGCGACGGCGATCGCTATGTCCGCATTCGCGACAAACACATCCACGGCGAAGGCTGCGGCCACGTTTGGAACGGCGACTATTGGGTGGTCGGCCGACCGGTTCGCCAGGTTACGCGGGTCAACCGCGGCCACGTCTGCACGGTCCGCTGCAATCACCACTATGTCGGCGAACGCGTTGTAGCGTTGCCCAACCACGTTCACGGTCGCGGCTGCGGCCATGCCTACGACGGAGATCGCTGGGTTGAGCGTGATGTCGTCCGCGTGCAGCGCCGTCGATAATCGCAGTAGCGGCCTGCGGCTCGCAGGCCGACGATTAGAAGTCCGACGAATGAACCGCGCGGTAGCGGCCGCGATCCTCGCCGGTCGCGCCGCGCGATGCTTATGTGTGCCGCAAGCCCGCACTCCGCAGACGCCCCTCAGCGTGCGTCCAGTCCCCAATCAAAATTCGGGGCCGAGTGTGTGATCGCCCCGGCCGAAATACGGTCGACGCCCGTCGCTGCAATGTCCCCGATCGTCTTCAGCGTCACGTTTCCGCTCGCCTCCAGCGCCAGCCGCCCGCGCAGGCCAAGCCGATCGCGCTCCGCGACAGCGGCCCGCAAATCGTCGATCGCAAAGTTGTCGAGCAGCACGATGTCCACACCGCCGACCCCGGCGATGGCGCGAAACTGATCGAGCGAATCGACTTCGACTTCGACGAACTGCAACGCCGCGCGATCGCCCAGTTGCGAGAGCAGCTTCGCAAGATGCGTCGCGAGCTGACCCAGCGCGACACCTGCGATGTGATTGTCCTTGATCAGCACTGCATCGTGCAGCCCGCTGCGATGATTGCGCCCGCCGCCGGCGCGGACGCTGTATTTGTCCAGTTCCCGCCAGCCCGGAATCGTCTTCCGCGTGTCCAGTACGTTGACCGCGCCGTTTTTCTCCCGCGCCGCAGCCACAAAGGCCTGCGTCAGCGTGGCGACGCCGCTCATTCGCCCAAGAAAATTCAACAGCGTGCGCTCGACCGACAACACCGCGTGTCGCGGACCATCGACCAGCGCCACCGCGTCCCCTGAGCTCACCCGATCGCCATCGGCCCATTCGCGGCTCGGCAGATCGCGGCGATGCAGCGGCGTCAGCCGGACCGCGTGCGAACCACTGAACCCGAAGCGCCGATTAAATGCATCGACCACGACTCCGGCCAGCGCCAGCCCACAAACAACTCCCTCGCGACGGGCGGCGATCGCGGCGCTGAAAAAGCGATCACGATCGGGAAGCAGGGCGGCAGTGACATCACCGCGCTCGCCGAGGTCTTCGTCCAGCGCGAAGTCGATCAGTTGAATTGTCTGGGGCGACCAGGTCATAGGCACGTTGGGGGCAAATCAAGTTTCGAGTTTCGAATGCAGAGTGTCGAGTTGCAGATGGCTCGATCGGGCTTTCTATAACTCGACACTCTGCACTCGCACCCCGCCACCTTACGCTCCGGTAAAGGTCGGCTTCCGCTTTTCCAGGAACGCGCGCACGCCCTCGACGTGGTCCTTCGTCGCCCCGGCCGTCGCCTGCGCAAACGCCTCGTATTCGAGCTGTTCGTCGAGCGTGTTGCGCAGCGCGCTGGCCAGCGTGCGCTTCGTCAGCGCCAACGCGCGCGAGGGCAGGGCCGCCAGCTTCGCCGCCAGCGCCGCCGTCGCCGCCGGCAATTCCGCATCCTCGACCACCCGATTGATCAGCCCCCAGCGATGTGCCTCTTCCGCCGGCAGCTTCTCGCCCAGCAGGCACAGCTCCGCCGCTCGACCGTAGCCGGCGTGCTGAATCAGAGTCAGCGTGGCGGCGGAATCGGGGATCAGGCCGATATTCACGAACGCCATCATCAGCGACGCGCTCTTGCCCGCGATTCGCAGATCGCAGGCCAGCGCAAAGCTCGCCCCCGCCCCGGCGGCCACGCCGTTGATCGAAGCGATCGTCGGCTTTTCCAGCGTGCGAATCGCCTTCACCAGCGGCGTGTAGTGCTTTCGCAGGTGCGCCCCGAAATCGAGCGGCGGCTTTTCACCCGTGTAGCTGCCCTTGATCTCGGCCAGGTCCTGCCCGGCGCAAAACGCCCGCCCCGCGCCGGTGATCACGACGCACCGCACCGCCGCATCGCGTGCCGCGTTCTTGAGCGCCGCCTGCACTTCGCTGCTCATCGCCGCGCTGTAGGCGTTCATCGCGTCCGGCCGATTAAGCGTGATCGTCAGCACGCCGTCGGCCGCGCCGACCAAAATCGTTTGATAGGTATCCGCCATAAGAACCTCAAGAGTGGCACCGGCGCCGCGCCGGTTTTCTGCTGTGTTCGTCCAGAGCCGCGCCGGCCCCTATTTTTTCTTCTTCTTGCGCTTCACCTTGCGCGGATTGTATTTGGTGGTGCCCTTCTGCATACGCGGGATGCCGCCGCTCCCGCCGCCGAACATCCCTCCGCCGCCCGCGCCGCCGCCGCCCCCGCCAAACATGCCGCCCTGGCCGAGCCCCTGCAGCATCTTCATGCGGTCGCCCATGCCCATTCCCGCGACCTGCTTCATCATGCCGCGCATCATGCCGAAGTCTTTGACCAGCTTGCTCACTTCCTGCTGATCGACACCCGAACCACGCGCGATGCGCCGCCGGCGCGAGGCCTCGATCAGGTCCGGATTGGCTCGCTCCTTCGGCGTCATCGAGTGGATCATCGCCTTGATGCGATCGAGCGCCTCCTCCGGCAGGTCGATCTGATCCATCATCCCGCCGATGCCGGGGATCATCTTGAGGATGCTCTTCATCGGCCCCATCTTGCGCAGGCTCTCGAGCTGACCCAGAAAGTCGTCGAAGCCGAAGGTGCCTTTGGCCATCTTGGCCTGGGCCTTCTCGGCCTCCTTCGCGTCGATCGCGTCCTGCGCCTTCTCTACCAGCGACACCACGTCGCCCATGCCGAGAATGCGGCCCGCGATGCGCTCGGCGTGAAACTCCTCGATCGCATCGAGCTTTTCGCCGACGCCGATGAACTTGATCGGCTTGCCCGTGATCGACTTCACCGAGAGCGCCGCGCCGCCGCGCGTGTCGGAGTCGAACTTGGTCAGGATCACGCCGTCGATCTCGAGCCGTGCGTCAAAGGCTTTGGCGGTGTTCACCGCATCCTGACCGGTCATCGCGTCGAGAACGAGATAAATCTGATGCGGACTGGTGGCCTGCGCCACCTGCGAAAGCTCGGCCATCAGGTCTTCGTCGATCGACAGGCGGCCCGCCGTATCGAGAATCACCACGTCGCGATCGAGCGCCCGCGACTGCTTCACCGCGTCGCGACAGACCTTCACCGGCGACGGCTCATTCCGGACGGCATACACCGGCACATTCAGTTGCGCGCCCAGGACCTCTAGCTGGTCGATGGCTGCGGGCCGCTTTAAGTCGGCGGCCACCAGCAGCGGCTTTCGCCCGCGCTGCATGCAGTAGCGCGCCAGCTTGGCGCAGGTGGTCGTCTTGCCCGAGCCTTGCAGGCCGGCCATCAGGATGACGGTGGGCGGCTGCGAGACGAAGGGGATGTGGGCATCGACCGGCCCCATCAGCTCGACCAGTTCGTCATGGACGATCTTGACCATGACCTGCTCGGGCCGCAGGGTGTTCATCACCTCGGTGCCGAGCGCCTTCTGCAAACACTGATCGCAGAACTTCCGCGCCACCTCAACGTTGACGTCGGCCTCGAGCAAGGCGGTGCGCACCTCGCGCATCGCCTCGCGCACGTTGGCCTCAGAAATCTTCCCGCGCCCGCGCAAGTTGCGGATGACACTGGTGAGCTTGTTAGTCAGCGATTCAAACATAGATCGAGGATGATAAGGGGCGGGAGGGGTGGAGGGGTGGGAGAGTCGGCTGGGTTAATCCGCGCCGACCGACTCGAATTTGCTGGTGGGCGCCGTCCAGGCAAAGCCCACCATTGCGCAACGCTGTTTCACGTGAAACACAGTTGCGCGACGCAAAGGGCGTGCCAGGCGGGGACGGTGTGTCGGAGATTGGCGAATTCGGTGAGAAGAAGGATCGACTACCGCGTTCTGCGCTACTTCGCGTTTGCCGCCGTGATTCGATAACTGTCCGCTACGTCGCGGTTCGCCGTTGTCTCGCGACGGGCGCGTGGTGACCTTTCGGTTGAGTTTGCAATTGCCGAGCGAATCAGCTCGACGGTTGCTTCGCTTGCACTCACTCGAACGCGGACGTGGCCGGGGCTACCGAGGATCGTGCCGGATCGATATCCGTAACGCGTGGCGCTACGCGTGCCGCTCGCGGGGTTGCCGGGCTGCGGGACGCATTGGTAGTGCAGACCGTCGCGCTGGCTGTGCACATACAGATGATCATGACCGTGAAAGACGGCAGATACCCGGTGCTTTAACAGCAGATCGTGAATCGGCATGGGCCATCCGCGCCGATGTTCCGCAAATCCGGGAGAGCCGTCGGCGTTTT
>JALHOX010000336.1 GCA_022842805.1 Phycisphaerae bacterium
CGGCGCCTCGACGGCCGGCACTTCCACCACGGCGGCGACGTGTCCCGGCAACACTTGCGCGGCCACTTTCAGCGACTTGAACAGCTTGAAGATATGCTCGTGGCAGGTGAAGAGCAGAATCTGCTGCCCGGTGGCGGCGAAGTCGCGTAGCACTTCGGCGGCCGCGGCGGCGCGATCCTGATCGAAGTTCACCAGCACGTCGTCGAGGACCATCGGCAGGCGCACGCCGCGCCGAGCATACGCCGCCACGAGCGCCAGCCGCAGCGCGAGATAAATCTGCTCGCGCGTGCCGCGGCTCAGCTGTTCGACGTCGATCGTTTCGCCGGCGGCGTTGTCGATCCGCAGCATCGGTCGATCGAGCGGCGCCCAGATGCGGGAGTACCGCCCCCGCGTCAGGCGCTCAAGGTGCTGGGAGGCCTCGCGCAACACGATCGGCTGATGGTCGCGCTCGAAGATTCGCCGCACTTGTTCGAGCGTCTGTCCGGCGAGGGCCACGACGCGCCAACGGTCGACGGCCTGACGAAGTTGTTCCTCGATCAGGCCGAGTTCGAACACCTTGGCCGGCAAGCGGCGATCAGCCAATAACGCCGAAATCTGCTCGCCGCGACGGCCGCGGCGCTCGTACAGGTCGCGCAACTGACGTTCGGCCTCTTGCAGCTTGGCGGTGGTCGCGTCCCAGTGGGCCTCGAGGTCGATGGCTGGGTCCGCGTCAAGATACTCGCCTACCTCAGTCAAGGTGCAGACGCCGCCGATGACGGCCAACACGTCGCGCTCCAACTGCTCGGCCTCACTGCGCAGCGACGCGCTTCGACTGTGCGTGGCCACGCGTTGGCGCAATTCCTCCTCGCGCAACACGCCTGCGGAACGGAGCAATCGCCGCCGCGCCCGCAGCGAGCGCCGTAACCGTCGCCGTTCTTTGGCGTAGCGCGCGCCCAATCGCCGGCGACGCGCGATCAACCGCTCGCGGCGCACACGCAAGTCATCCTGCCGGGCGAGTTCGGCGCGGAGGCGCACGATCTGATCGGCGGGGCGCTCCCGAGGCAATTCCAGGCCAGTCTCGGCCACTAGCTGCCGCAGACGCTCGTCGATGGCGTCCAGTTCACGCCGGCGCTGGTGTAGCTCGGCCCGCTTCAGTTCCAGCGGCCGCGCGACATCCGGCACGATCGTTGTTTCCAACTTGGCGGCCGCCGCCGACTTGGCTTCCAGTTCGGCCTGCTCGCGCAAGGCGCGCAGTTGGACGTTCGCCGGCAAGCCGAGTTGCGCGAGCTTCTCGCGCCAGCGGCGGCGGGCGCGGCGATACGCTTCGATCGCCTCGTCCAGCAATTCGCGCGGCACGGCGGCTTCTTCCTGGACCGCGGCGCGTTCTTCCTTGACGGTCACGATTCCTTGCAGTTTCGCCAGTTCATCTTGCGCGGTGCGCAAGCGCACCGCGAGCGGCCCGCCGCCGTTGGGCAACTCCGCGTCCAAGCGATCGCGCTCGGCCCGCAGCCGCGTGGCCTGGCTTTCGGCTTGCTCCAGTTGCTCCCGCGCCTCCTCATAGCGCATCGCCGCGCCCCGTTCCATCAAACTCTTCGCGGCCACCGAGCCGAACACGCAGATGCCTCCCATCAGCGCGACCGTCCAGGGGTTCCAGGCGCTGGGCAACAAATCGTCGCCCAGAAACAACCCCGCGACGGACATCGTGGTGCCGCCGACGAACGGCAAAGCGAGCGCCAGCATCATGTTGCCGGACAGCACGCGATGCTCCAGATGCTGCCGGCCCAGATCGGCGATTTCGGCCTCCTGATAAGAAAGCTTCTCCAGCTTTTCTTCAACTTGGATTCGCTTGCGCAGCGCGGCCACGAGCGCGCCGGCCCGTTCGATGTCGCCCGCCGAAGGTTTCGCCATGACGGGCGCTGGCTTCGGCGCCGCCGCCAGTTTCTGCGACTCGCATTCCGCCGCGCGATGCTGTTCGTGCGCTTGCTGGAGTTGCTCTTTCGCCTTCCTTAGCGCGACGCCCAGCGGCTTGAGTTGCGCGATCGCTTCGCCGGCCGGCGTTGCGAATTGCCGCGCGACGAGCGGTAGGGGCGGCGGCGGGGGCGATGCTTTCGCTGCGGCGGCTTGTTCTTCGAGCTGCGCCACCTCGTCGCGTAACTCCGCCACCTGATGTTCGAGCGCCCCGATCCAAGCCAGTTGTTCGGCGGCGGCGGCGATGCGGGGCGCTTGCCGCTGGAGCGTCTCGTTGATCGCGAATCCCTTCGCCAACCTCCGCGCCCGCCGGCGCCGCGACTTCAGTTGCCGCAGGCGTTCCTTGCGCCGGGCGATGCGGGCATTGATCTGATCCAGATCCTCCATCACCTGCGGGCGGAAGTGCGGGATGTCGCCGAACTCCGCCAATTGTTGCGCCAGTCGACGGCGCTCGCCCCATTTCTCGCGCAGGCCGACGGCCGCTTCCAAAACGCGGGCCTCGCGCTCGAAGTGGCGTACATCCGCCTGCAAGCGTTCGACCGAGGCGTCGAAATCGTGCTGGTCGGCGGCGAGTTCGGCGTAGCGATCGGCGCCGGCGCGCAGCTCGTCGATCTCCGCGGAGAGCCTCGCGCGCTGGCCTTCGAGCTGCGTAATCTGCGACATCCGGCCGTCGGCGGACAACAGCCGATTGCGCGAAATGCCCAATTCGCGCAACACTTCGACAAGCGAGACGCGATCCAATCCCGTACTCAGCTTGTAGAGCAATTCCGCGGCGTCGGTGTCGCTCAGCGTGCGGAGTTCTTCCAATTCATGCAGGCCGACGGCGAAGATGTTGACGTAGGTGGTTTCATCGACGCCCCCCAGCAACTCGCGAAGCCGCCCATCCTCGGCCGGCGCGCCTTGCTCGTCGACCAGCGCCAGCTTGCCGAGCGGCGCTTCCTCGCTATCGAAATCGAGTCGCTCGATCCCCCAGGCCTGGCCGTTCTTTACGCGCAGCGTTCCGCCCGGCAGCCCGCCGTGGAGCGGCGGGAAATAGCGCTTGCGCCGCGCTGGCGAGAAACCGTAGAACATCGCGCGGACGAACTGCATCAGAGTCGTCTTGCCCGACTCGTTGGCGCCGTAGAAGACGTTCAAACCGTCGCTCAAGCCCGAGAGTTTCAAGTCGCGCCAGACGCCGAAGCCGGAGACCGCCAATTCCGTGATTTTCATGGCAGATCCTCCGCTTCGCTCAACAAGTCGACGCCTAGCGCCGCCGCCTCGGCCAGGAGCGCGCCCCGCGTCGCCTCGTCGCTCGCCCAGGCGGCGTCGCCGAGCGGGTCCGGCGCGCGCCCTTCCGGCAGATATTCGCGCAGGTCGAGCGGGCGCTCACCGTCCCATGAGTAGCCGCGCAGCTCGCGCAAATACGCCCCCAGCAGCGTGTCTTCTTCGATCGTCGCCCCCACGACATCCTCGGCCCGCACGCGCAGCGACGCGGTCCACACCGCCGGCCGTGTGCGGCCAAATTGTTCGCGCAGCGTGCCGAGCAGATCGGCGGCGAGCGTGCCGTGGCGGAGCCGCCGCAACAGCGGCCCGGAGCCGTGGACGGTCCAACGCAGGTACTGATCGCGCTCTGGATGCGTGACCGCCAGCGCCGCGGTCCGCTCGCGCAGGAGGCGTTCGAGGCGCTCGCGCGTCGTGGTATCGTCGACCTCGATCGTCGCTTCGTGCCAGACGAGCGCCGAGGTCGGCAGCAAGCTCAGTCGCGGCGGCGCGAGCGGCGTCACCTGCACCAACGTGCAACCATGCATGCCTGGCTCCGCGAACGAGCGTCCCTGCGTCGTGCCGGCGTAATGGGCGACGCTGTCGGCGTCGCGGACGGTGTCCCGGGCATGCCGTCCGCCGAGGGCCCAGTAGTCGACCTTCTCGTCCAAATTGAACGGCACATACTCGCCGTGGGCGGCCACGATATGCCGCAGCTCCTCGCGCTCCAACGGAACGCCCCGCAGCCGCGGGCGCTCCAACGATTCATGTGGCGGGAGGGTGATCCAGGCCATCGGCCGGCCGTCGCGCTCGAAGACGTGCGCCTCCGCCCGGTTGCGGACCATTCGATGCACGTTCTCCGGCAGGCGGCAGCCATGCGGCCAACGCTCCGCCGCATCGAGCCGACTGGACGCCCAATAGACCGGCGCGCCGCGCTCGGCGAGCCGAGCGCATTGCTCGGCCAAAAACCTGGGCCCATGCGGCCCGGCGAGCGAGACGTCCAACAGGTCGCCGGTGAGCACGACAAAATCGACCCGCTCGGCGATGGCGTGATCGAACACCTTTTCCGCCGCGCGGTACGGCAATTCCACCAGCAGCGACCGCAGATGATCCGGCGCGTCGGTCAGCCCATGGGCCGGTTGTTCGAGATGGAAGTCGCCAGCATGCAAAAACCGGAAGGACCACTCGGCCATGAGGGCCTCCAAGACCCGGGACGAAACCCGCCTCCCCAGCGGGCCAGGCAATCGTGGTAGTTTAATCCAATGGGGCAAAACTGCCTACCGGAACTGAATTCGGCCGCAAACCTGGTCCAGGTTGCCGGATTAGCGCCTTTCATGGCATGATAAGCCGGTCATGCTGAGTGAAGACGTTCGAGCCAGATTG
Organism: Phycisphaerae bacterium; assembly: GCA_022842805.1. Lineage (GTDB taxonomy): Bacteria > Planctomycetota > Phycisphaerae > UBA1845 > Fen-1342 > JALHOX01. The sequence continues at coordinate 4,570 of JALHOX010000336.1, forward strand.
GAGCAGCTCAATCGGGACCGCTTGCCGGCGCTGCCGGTAAGCGCCGCGCCGGTGCCGCGCGCGGAGCCAGCACTGACAGCCACACGCGAAACGCTAGTGGCGCCCGCGATGCTCCCGCGGCGCTGTGCGCCGACGGATCCGGCGGACGTGACCTTGGCGTCGCTCGTGCCTGGGGAGGAAGTGAGCACCGCGCTGGGCGCCCACTACGCGGTTCGTGTAGCGCTCGATGTTTTTTGGGCGGAATTCCCGGTGCTGTTGC
>JALHOX010000337.1:0-1155 GCA_022842805.1 Phycisphaerae bacterium
TCCATGGGCCGATCGGCTCGCGGTGTGCGCGGCATCGATTTGCGAGAGGACGACGTCGTGATCGATATGGTCGTCATTCAGCCCGGCATGAGCCTGCTGACCGTTTGCGAAAACGGCTACGGCAAGCGCACTCCGCTGGAGGAATATCGCAAGACCCGCCGCGGCAGCAAAGGCGTGATCAACATCCGCACCACCGAGCGCAACGGCAAGGTGGTGGCGCTGCGAGCGATCAGCGACGGCGACGAATTCATGATCATCACTTCGAGCGGAATCTTGCTGCGTACGGGCGCCAACGAACTGCGCGACATCGGCCGTGCCACACAGGGCGTGAAGCTGATTCGCGTGGAGGATGATGATCGCGTGGTGGCCGTCGCCAAGGTGGTTCGAGAGGATGGCGAGGAAGCGACGGAGCGCCGCAGCGACGAGCCGACAGACGGCGGCACCCCGTAACGGGCGGCACTTAACTTAGCAGCGGCCAGCGTCTCTGTTTGCCGTCGAGTGAGAACGAGACCGCATGGTCGCGGCGCCGGTCCGACGCGCCGCGCGCGGACCTTGCGAGGCAATACCGCCGACGCGCCGCTGCGGGCCGCGGCTTAGAACAGCTTGCGCGAATCGAGGGGAATGCAGATCGGACCGTCGTTTACGCTTTCCACCAGCATGTGTGCCCGAAACTGACCGGTTTCGACGCGAATCCCCGCAGATCGCAGCGATTGTTCGACGAGCAGCAGCAGCGCGGTGGCCTCCGCCGGTGGGGCGGCGGCGGTGAAACTCGGGCGACGGCCCTGACGCGCGTCGGCCAGCAGCGAAAACGCACTCACCAGCAAAATCGCCCCGCCCGCTTCGAGAATCGAACGATTCATCTTCCCGGCGTCGTCGAGAAAGACGCGAAGGTTGGCGAGCTTGTCGGCGATGTACGCTGCGTCGCTGGCGGTGTCCCCCGATTGAGCGCCGACATAGGCCAGGAAACCCGCGTCGATCCGGCCGACGACCGCGTCGTCGACCGTCACCGAGGCGCGGCTCACGCGTTGCACCTGCGCTCGCATGCTTCGCTCAGCCCGACCGCGAGTCGCGCACTTAGCGCGAGACGCGCACCGGCGCGTCTCCCGAGTAGCCGGTCAGGAACAGGAACTGATTCTGCGTGATGGTCGGAATGCC
>JALHOX010000337.1:1165-4812 GCA_022842805.1 Phycisphaerae bacterium
GTAGAGGCTGGCCTTCTGCACGACCTCGGCGAATTTGCTCGCTTCCAGTTCCTTCTGGAACTGCTGATCGCGGACGATGTCGGTCAGTTCGCCGCTCGGCGCAACCGGTATCTGCGGCGCGAGGCCGATCACGAGGTAGTCGACCGACTCATTCAACTCATCGGTGACCTGCCCGCCCCATTGGCGCACCAGCGCCTCGATGCCCTCGCGTCCGGCCGCGTCGACGTTGCCGTCGTAATTCAGATCAAAATCGCCGCGAACGACGAACTTGGGCTTGCGGTCTTTGGCGAAGGCGATGTTCACGCAAAGGTCGCCTTCGAGAATCGGCGCGCCCGCGGTCCGGCGGGTCACGCGACACTCGCTGACCTTTTCCGAAATCGTGACGATCTCGAGCGACGCCTTACCGCGTACGCCGTCGCGCTGCTCGCCGGTCTTGGAATAGACCTCAAGCCCGAGGCCGACGCTGACGCCATCGCGCTCGCCCAGGCCGACATAGACCACGTCGCTGCCCGGAATGGCGCGGAGCACCTTGCCGTCGGCGTTGCGAAGAATCGCATCCGGGTCAAACTGGCTGGGCTTGAGCTGGCGGATTTGCGTCTGCAGATCGCCGAGCTGACGCGAGAGCCGGGCCTGGGCGAATTCCGCGTCGCGGGCGTAGCTCTGCGAATCGCGCTTCAGCGACCCCAAATCCTGAGTCGACTGATCGAGCGAGGCCGTCAGCCCCTCGACTTGTTTGTCCTTTTCCGACAGCGTCTCGTCTCGCCGGGCCTCGGCGGCCGCGAGTTTCTCGGCAAAGTCCTTGCTGGTCGATTCAAATTGCTCGCGCAGCGCCGTCTGCTCCGCGGCGAGTCGCTCGAGTTCCGTTTGTGCCGTGGTGAATTTCGCGTTCATGCCGGCCAGTTCGCGCTGGGCGCCCGTCAGCGCCTCGCTCAGCCGCGTCAGTGCGCCCGTCAGCGTGTCGTTCGGGCGAACCTGGGCCGCGTGCGCCGCCGAAACTTGTGTGAGAACGGTGGCGGCGTAGTCGCGGATGGCGGGGCCGACTTCGGCTTTGCCCGCGACCAGTTCGCCCAGCGAGCCGATCTCCTGTGCCATCAATTGCGCCACGGGCATGTTGCCGCGGGCTGCTGACTCGCTGACATAGAACTGCGGCGGCGAGCCGAAGCTCTTCAGCCGGCGCTCCGCTTGCACGACCGCATCTTCGGCCGCCTTCACTTTGGTCAGCATGAAGATGAAGAGGCCGAGGAAGAGGACCGTCGTGACGACGAAGGCAATCAGGCCGTACAGCAAACCGTTGGAACCGCTTGCGCGGCTGGGGGCTGGGCGTCCCGCCATTCGGGAACTCCTGTGCTGGGCTGGCTCACGCCCGGGGCCATTGCGGCTCCGGTCGCCTCGGTTCAACTCGCGGCCAAGGCGCGGCTCGCGCTCGACAGATTAAGAGTATGGTTGCCGCCGGGCCGGGTGTCAAAGGTCGATCGCCGTCTGGAGCGAGCCGATGTCGACGCAACCGCGCACGCCCGCGGAAGTGAGGCGTGTTGGGGCCGCGTTGGGGAATGCTCCATTTGTCGGCTCGCGCCGCGCGGCTCAAACGCACGTTTTCCAAAGCGCGAAACTTCAATCGACGCCGAATACTTCGACACCAATGACGAGGGCGCGAAACGAGCTACCATCCGCGATCAACTAAGCTCTCAACTTCAACCAGGAGGCTCAGCTCATGCACTCAGATTTTGTTCGCTGGTCCAACGCCCGGTTCTTCGCGGTCGGCGCCCTCGCCGCATTCGGTTTCGCCGCCATGGCCTTCCGCTCGGCAGCGCCCGTCGCCGCGCAGGCCCAAACCGCCGCCAATCCCGCCAACGACTGGCGCACCGAACTGCTCACCCCGCAAAACAGCGTCCTGCTCATGATCGATCACCAGCCGCAGATGCTGTTCGGCGTCTTCAGCCACGAGCGGCAACTGCTCCGCAACAACGTCGTGGCTCTTGCGAAGGCCGCCAAGGCTTTTAGCGTGCCGACGATTCTCACGACTGTCGCCGCCGAGAGCTTCTCCGGGCCGATCCTGCCGGAGATTCGCGCCGTCTATCCCGAAAACACAATCTACGACCGCACCAGCATGAATACTTGGGACGACAAGCGCGTCGTCGCCGAGCTCGCGAAGTCCGGCCGCAAAAAGCTGATCATTGCCGGCCTCTGGACCGAGGTCTGCGTCAACATGCCGACGCACGAAGCCCTGCGCGAGGGCTATCAGGTCTACGTCGTCACCGACGCCAGCGGCGGCACCAGCAAGGAAGCCCACGACGAGACGATTCGCCGCCTGACGCAGGCCGGCGCCGTCCCCGTCACCTGGCAGCAGGTCATGCTCGAGTGGCAGCGTGACTGGGCCCGCCAGGAGACCTATGCCCCCGTCACCGGCATCGCCAAAGAGCACGGCGGCGCGTATGGCGTCGGCATCCACTACGCCTATTCGATGTTCGGCGCGAAGGAAGGCGGCCACAAGTAAGGCTTTCAAGGTGGGGTGGGGTAAGCCGTACCGACATGCGCGAATTCGCCGGGTGATCTGGTCGCGGCTCAACCCACCTCATCGCCCGGCGCGTCGAAATCGCTGCGCCGCCATAAGCGGGATCCTCGTTTGGTCTAACCGTGTTTTTCATCGAACGGAGATTTGATGTTCCCGACGTTTCGCGCGGATGATTCCGCGCTGCTCCTGATCGACCATCAGGTCGGCACGATGCAGTTGATCAAGAACCTCCCCCTGGAAGTCGCCAAGCGCAATACCATCGCGCTCGCCTCGGCAGCGAGAATTCTCAACCTGCCGGTTGTTCTCACCAGTTCTCAGGAGGAGCGGCTGCAGGGGCCCCTCATGCCGGAGCTGAAGGCCATCCTGCCGACGGCATTTGAGCGTCGGATCAAACGCGCGGGAATCGTGAATGCGTGGGACGACGCCAACTTTCGAAATGCGGTGATCGCGACCGGTCGGCGCAAATTGATCATGGCCGGCGTGACGACCGACGTTTGTCTGGTCTACCCATCCATCAGCGCGGTTCAGGAAGGATTCAGTGTGCAGGCGGTCATGGACGCTTCCGGTTCGCCCTTCGAGATATCCGAGGAAATGTCACGCCGGCGGATGGAGCGAGGCGGCGTCGTTCTCACCGCCACGAACACGATGATCGCTGAGCTCGCCCAGGATTGGAGCACGCCCCACGGGTCGCAGCTCATTGAACTTCTATTTGCTCAGGTATTGCCCCGGATTTCATGACGACAACGCGGGGGTTACGGGTGGGTTGGCCCGGGGGCAACCCACCATTCGCCGAAAGCCGCAACGCTCTTTGCCGGAGGCCTGCCATGCAAACTCAATTCGCTGTCTCCCGTCGTGATCTGCTCAAGAGCGGCGTTGCCACAACCGTTGGCTTGGCCGCGGGGTGGCCCGCGTTCGCTGCAAATCAGACTGCCGCCGGCAGCGCCCCGGCGATCGACCTCATCCTCCACAACGCCCGCCTCTCCACGCTGGACCCCAAGACGCCAAACGCCAACGCCTTCGCCGTCGCGAACGGCCGCTTTGTCGCCGTCGGCGATGAGCGAGAGATCATGCCGCTGCGCGGCGCGAATACGCGCGTCATCGACGCCGGCGGTCGTCGCGTCATTCCGGGCCTCAA
>JALHOX010000338.1 GCA_022842805.1 Phycisphaerae bacterium
GGTCTGGGGGTGTGCGAGTGCGCCGCATTGTGCATCGGCTCTTCGAAAAATCGGCTTGGAGCGGGGCGGATTGATGGCTAGAGTGAATCGAGAGGCGTGGGGCCTGTGGAGTTGGGCGTTGAAGCGTTTTGCCATTCGAGTTTCGGTGGTCGCTCTCGCTTGTGCGACGATGCTGTCGGGCGTCGCGCAGGCGGGCTTTTGCCCGTTGCGCAACACGGGGCAGCGGGCTGTGACCAGCGGCGCGATCCGCTCGGGATATGTGCCCACGCGGCCGGAGCGCGATGCGTTTGAAATCATCACGGGCAATCCGATCCGCAATGCGGATGTTTATCAGAGAATTGCGGATGCCGTCGGCGATGAGGACGCGTCGGCGGATGGGGCCGTGCCGCAGCCGGCGGACGATGCGGGGCTGCCGACGGTGGTCGAGACGCTGAAGCCGCCGGTGGAGAGCGAATCGGCGGGAGGCTCGTTCGACGGCGGGACCGTGGACGAAAGTGTGCGTGGCGGCGAGCAGGGTGGGGCGGCGCCGGGTTCGAACACGGGCGGGGAATCGCGGGAGTCGGGCGGCGAAGGGGGCGAGAATGTGCCGCCGATTCCTTCGCCGGGCAGCGCGGCGCTCGCGGCTCAGGCATTGCTGGCGATGGTGGCGTTCGCCCGCCGTCGCTGATTCATCCCCTTAGGCAGCAGAAAAAAAATCGGCGTGCGCACCAGTATGCGCACGCCGATCGCTTCCGGCCCCTCCGAGGGCCATCTCTTGTTTGAGCATGATGGCGGGGCTGCGTGAGCGGGGTGTGTGCGGGGTGCGAAGGTTTGGCGGGGATTTTGGGGTGGGGCTTCGAATGATTGGGGGCCGGGGAAGCCGCGCAGCGGGGTGGGGTTGCGAGTGGGGTTGTTGGGAGTGGGAGCGCTACTCTCGGGCAGGTTTGCCCCTCGGACTTCTGCTCACCCGTGGTTGGTGGAAGATCGATTACGGCGCTGCTCCCCCAAGACACGGCTCACAGAGCCGTGGCACACGGCCCTTCCACTCCGGCACTTTCCGACGAGAGCTTACTTCGATCGCGTTGGCGATCGCGCGTCGGTCCCGCATTCGGGACAGCGTCCGCTTGGGCTGCCGCGCAAGTCGTAGCGGCAGGATGGGCAGAGGTTGTCCGGGGGAGCATTCGGGCGCGCCGAAGTGTCGAGCGCGGCGATCGCGGTGCCGACAATGAACATCGCGGACGTGAGGCAAACGGCGCCGCCGAGGATACCGCTCCAGTCTCCAGCGTTCGTCAAGATCCCCGTTCCAAGAAGGATGGAGATTGCGATCGCGAGAATTGCGAGGACTCGTTCAACCATTTGCACAAGAAGGAGCCGCGCGGCGACTGCGAATGGAATGATCAGTAGCGGGAGATAGCACGCAAATCCGATCCCCGCCTGCGCGTCGCGAACGCGGTCGAAGTAAGTGACGGTGGAGATACGCGCGGCGAGGGCAGCGATAACGCACAGACCGATGATGGCGGCTTGGCGGTTGAATCGGCGATCGCGTGAGTCAATCGGCATGCTCCGGCTCCGCGTGGGTGAATGCCGGGCGCTGCCGGTGTCAGCGGCTTCGGCCGAGGACTGCGCATCCATCGAAAATGCCGTTCGGCGACGGCTACCGTATGAAACGCGGCCGCCACCGGCAACCTCATCACAACTCGATCGTATCGCGGGCGTGCGGCGACTCGGCCGGGGTCTTCCGACAATGCCGCCGTTCGGAGCGCCGGGCATCGGGCGCCGGTTACGAGGCTGCTGCGGATGCCTACGCCGTTGCGCTGTGGAGCTTCGAATTCCCTGTCAGCTTGGCACTGCCAGCGTGTCAGGCCGGGCTTTGATCCCGGGGCACCGAAGCGGCTGCTGGTTTGGATCGGTGAATCTAAGCGTAATGTTATCAAAGGTTTACATTGTGAGCGCGGGTTGCGGGATCAGTTTGGCACCGCGTTTGCATGGCGGGAGTTTGGCGAAGCTGCAGGCGGATTCTGCCGCCCGCGTTGGTTTCGCCTTGATCGGACGACTTCCGTCGCGTCGGACGGCCCCTGCGGCCGGCGGCGTTCCAGACCTGAGAGACTTGCGGAGAACCTGAACTATGGCGGCCAAGCAGCTCGCTTTCGATGTCGATGCCCAGAAGAGCCTGCTCGCGGGCGTGGAAAAGCTCGCCCTTGCGGTGAAGAGCACCTTTGGACCGCGCGGCCGCAACGCCGTGCTGGACAAGGGCTGGGGCGGGCCGAATGTGACCAAGGACGGCGTGACGGTGGCCGAAGAGATTGAGCTGCACGACAAGTATGAGAACATGGGCGCGCAGCTCGTGAAGGAAGCGGCCAGCAAGACGAGCGACGTGGCCGGCGACGGCACGACGACCGCGACGGTGCTGGCCGAGGCGATTTTCCGGGCCGGCCTGAGGGCGGTGACGGCGGGGCATGATCCGAACGCGATCAATCGCGGGATCGACGCCGCGGTGCGGGCGCTGGTGGGGCAGGTCAAGAAGCTCTCGCAGCCGGTCAGCGATAAGAAGGCCGACGACATCGTCAACATCGCCAGCATCTCCGCCAATAACGATCACACGATCGGCGCGATCATGGCCGACTGCTTCAAGAAGGTGGGCCGCGACGGCGTGATCACCGTCGAAGAGGGCAAGAGCCTGGAGACGACGACCGAAGTCGTCGAAGGCATGCAGTTTGATCGCGGCTACCTCAGCCCGCACTTCGTGACCAATCCGGACGAGATGGAGTGCGAGCTCGATAAGTGCCTCGTGCTCGTTTATGAAGACAAGATCAGCAGCGTCACCAAGCTGGTGCCGCTGCTCGAAAAGATCGCTCAATCGAAGAAGCCGCTGCTGATCATCGCTGAGGACGTCGAGGGCGAGGCCCTGGCGACGCTGGTGGTGAACAAGCTGCGCGGCATTTTGAACGTGGCGGCGGTGAAGGCTCCGGCCTACGGCGATCGTCGGAAGGCGATGCTGGAAGACATCGCGGTGCTGACGGGCGCGAAGCCGATCTTCAAGGATCTCGGCATCGAGCTGGATACGGTGGCGATCTCCGACCTGGGTCAGGCGAAGAAGATTCGCATTGACGCCGACAACACGACGATCATCGAGGGGGCGGGTTCGAGCGACGCGATCAAGGGCCGGATCGAGATGATTCGCCGCGAGATCGAGGGCACGACCAGCGATTACGACAAAGAGAAGCTGCAGGAGCGCCTGGCGAAGCTGGCGGGCGGAATCGCGCAGATCAATGTCGGCGCCGCGAGCGAGGCCGAGCTGAAGGAAAAGAAGGCCCGCGTCGAGGACGCGCTGCACGCGACCCGCGCCGCGATCGAAGAGGGCATTGTTCCGGGCGGCGGCGTGGCGCTGATTCGCGCGATGGACGCGATCGCCTCGGTCAAGACCAACAGCGATGACGAAAAGGCCGGCGTCGAGGCGGTTCGCCAGGCGATCACGGTGCCGCTGAAGACGATCGTCTCGAACGCGGGCTATGAGGCCAACGTCGTGCTGAAGAAGGTCAGCGACGGCAAGGGCGCCTTCGGCTTCAACGCCGCGACGGGCGAGTATGGCGATCTGCTGAAGCTGGGCATCATCGACCCGGCGAAGGTGGTTCGCAGCGCGCTGGAGAACGCGGCGAGCGTGGCCCGCGTGCTGCTGAGCACTTCGTGTCTGATCGCCACCAAGCCGGAAGAGAAGGCGGGCGGCGGCGGGCATGGCCATGACCACGATCATGGCATGGATGACATGGATATGTAATTCGCGGCGGGAGTCGTGGATTTTGGAGAGCAATAGTCCAATGAACGAACGCGGATTTGTCGTGGTGGCCGGCGGCGGCAAGAAGATGGCCGCTGCGGCTCACGGATCGGCTCTGGTAGCCGGGTTCTGCGTATCGTTCGACGATCGTCCGCCGCAGCGAGTGGAGTATGCCGACCCGAACCTGGCGGTGCGAAGCATCAGCGATGTTCGGACGGGATACATGTTTGTGGTGTGCGATGGGAGAAGGGGTCGTGCCTAAGGGGCGACCCGCACGGCTCACCGAGCCGTGGCACCAGACCAAAGAACTGAAACAGCAACCAGTCAACGGAAACAAAACGCTACTACGAAGGAGCATGGACCATGGGCGTCGCGACTGCCAAGAAGATCAACATTCGTCCGCTGGAAGACCGCATCGTCGTTGAGCCGTTTGAGGCCGAGGAGCGCACGGCGGGCGGCATCGTCCTGCCGGATAGCGCCCGCGAGAAGCCCATGATGGGCAAGGTCATCGCGGTCGGTCCGGGCAAGCTGATGGAGAAGAGCGGCGAGCGGGCCACGATGTCGGTCCGCGTCGGCGACACCGTGCTCTACGGCAAGTACAGCGGCACGGAAATCGAGCTGAACGGCGACGACGTCGTCATTCTGCGCGAGAGCGACGTGCTGGCGGTTCGGGACTAAGCAAATAGCGAATAGCGAATTTCGAATAGCGAATTCAAGAAAAGCCTGAGCGGCGACTCTGTGATTCGCTATTGGCGATTCGCGATTCGACATTGAGGATTTATCGATGGCTTCTAAGCAAATGATGTACGCCGACCATGCGCGGCGCGAGATTCTCGAGGGCGTTCGGGCGCTGGCCCGCGCGGTGAAGAGCACGCTCGGGCCGGTCGGGCGGAACGTCCTGCTGCAGAAGTCCTGGGGCGCGCCGCGCGTCACCAAGGACGGCGTGACGGTCAGCAAGGAAATCGAGCTGCCCAACCCGTTTCAGAACATGGGCGCCAAGCTGGTGAACGAAGTCGCCAGCAAGACGGGCGACATCGCCGGCGACGGCACGACG
>JALHOX010000339.1 GCA_022842805.1 Phycisphaerae bacterium
GACGCGCGGCACAATCGCAGGCTCGCTGAACCGCAGAGCCCGCCGCTCGGCGTTGGCGACGACGACCTCCAGCGCAGCGATGCTGGTTCGCACGGAGACGCCGGACTGTTGATTGACGTGCGGGCTTTGGCGGGCGAGGCGGACGAATTCTTCGATGATCTCATGCACGTGGGGCGGCACGTCGACGGGCGGGCCGGCCTCTCGCTGCAGGTCGGCGTTGGCACGCGTGATTCGCATCGCCTCGGCGTTGCTGTAGGGATAGTGCGTGCGGATCACCGTGCCGATGCGGTCTTTTAGCGGGGTGACGATGCGGCCGCGATTGGTGTAGTCCTCGGGGTTGGCGCTGAAGACGAGCAGCACGTCGAGATCGAGGCGGATGGGATAGCCGCGGATCTGGATGTCGCGCTCTTCGAGGACGTTGAAGAGGCCGACTTGAATGCGCGGGGCGAGGTCGGGCAGCTCGTTGATGGCGAAGATGCCGCGATTGCTGCGCGGGATGAGGCCGAAGTGCATGGTCTCTTCGTCGGAGAGGTAGCGGCCCTCGGCGTGCTTCACGATGTCGACCTCGCCGATGAGGTCGGCGATGGTGACATCGGGCGTGGCGAGTTTTTCGTGGTAGCGCTGATCGCGATGGATCCAGCGGATCTCGGTGTCGTCGCCGTGGACGTCGATCAGCCGCTTGGTGCGCGTCATGCGCGGGGCGAGCGGGTCGTCCCAGATGTCTCTGCCGGCGACGACGGGCATGAACTCATCGAGCAGCGTCGGCAGCGTGCGCAGGATGCGCGTCTTGGCCTGACCACGGAGGCCGAGGAGCAGGATGTCGTGCCGGGCGAGGATGGCGTTGATGAGTTGCGGGATGACGGTGGTTTCGTAGCCGACCAAGCCGGGGAAGATCGCGGCGGGGCCGGAGCGGAGGTCGGGCTGCGGGTCGCGTCGCGCTTCGGCGGACCGGCCGTCCTCGCGCAAGCGCTGGATCAGATTCTCGCGCAGCTCGTCTTTGATCAGGCGTGGACGGTAGCCGGAGGAGCGCAGGTCACGGATATTTTTGGGCAGATGCATAGGCAGGGGAACCCTTATTTTTTGGCAGGAGAGTGTAGCGCGCCGGGCGCGGTTCATATTTTTTGGCGCGGGCGGCGCACGGGCGGCGGCACGGGCGTTCGTTGATCGGCGACGGGCGTTGGCGCGCGGCAGGTCGCGACGCGCCCGCGCGCGAAGCCCCTGGGCGGAAGGGCGCGGTTAGTCGATCTTGATGGTGGACGGGTCGAAGGTCGCTGCGGGGGGCTTCATTTGCAGGTCGCGCAGGGCGGCGACCAGCGTTTCCAGAATCGCGAGGTCGCGATACCACTTCTTATTGGCGGGCACGATGTACCAGGGGGCCGCGTCGGTGCTGGTTTTGGAGATCGCCTCTTCGTATGCGGCCTGATATTCGTTCCAACGCGCCCGCTCTTTCAGGTCGAGCGGGTTGAATTTCCAGTGCTTGGCGGGGTCGGCGAGGCGCTGCTCCAGCCGCTGCTTCTGTTCCTCGCGATCGATGTGCAGGAAGAATTTCAGGATGGTCGCGCCTTCTTCGGCCAGCGTGCGCTCGAAGGCGGCGATGTGCTCATAGCGCCGCGACCACACCTCGCGCGGCACGAGCTCGTGGACGCGAACGATCAACACGTCTTCGTAGTGGCTGCGGTTGAAGATCACGATTTCGCCGGCGGCGGGCGTCTGTTGGTGGATCCGCCAGAGGTAGTCGTGCTCGAGCTCGATGGGCGTCGGCTTTTTGAAGCTCGCGACGCGCACGCCCTGCGGATTCACGCCGTCGAAGACGCTGCGGATGGCGCCGTCTTTGCCGCTCGTGTCCATGCCCTGCAAGACGACGAGCACCTTGTGCTTGTGCTCGGCGTAGAGCAGCTCCTGCAACGCTTCGAGCTCATCGTTGAGTTTGGCGGCGAGGGCTTTTCCTTCGGCCTTGTCGCCCTTGAAGCCTGGAGTGGCGGCGGGGTCGATTTCGCTCAGACGCACCTTGTCGCCGGGCTTTACGCGAAGCTGCTTCATTTGCCGTCTCCTCCGAAACCGTCGCCGGCGCGCGGTGTCAGAAGTCCTTTGTCGCAGGCGATGAGTGAGGCGAACGGATCGTCGGCCAGCAGCAGAGCGCCGTCGAGGTCGGCGTGATCCACGCGGCTGGCGACCGCCAGCGCGGGCGCGATGGCGAGGCTGGAACTGACAAAACAGCCGAGCATGATCTGCAGGCCGCAGGCCCGCGCGATCTCGATCATGGCGAGCGCCTGGCGGATGCCGCCGCACTTGTTGAACTTGATGTTCACGCCGTCGACGACGTCTTTGAGGCGGATGATGTCGGTCGGACGTTCGCAGGCCTCGTCGGCGAAGATGGGCATGAGGCCGAGTTCGCGCAGCGGCTTTAACTCGGCGGTGAGTTTTTTGGAGATCGGCTGTTCGAGCAGCACCGGCTTGAACGGAGCGATTTCGCGGATTTTCGCGGGGGCCGTTTCGGGGGTCCAGCCCTGATTGGCGTCGAGGTAGAGCGGGCCGTCGAAGCTCTCGCGGATGATCTGAAGCGTCTTCAGATCATGTTCGCCGCCGACCTTCACCTTCAGCCGGTCGAAGCCGGCCGCGAGCGCCTCGCGGACTTTTTCGCGAATTTCGTCGGGGGTGGCGATGCCGATGGAGAAGGTGGTCTTGATCCGCGGTTCGGGCAGGCCGAGATAGCGCCAGACGGGCATTTTCAGCTTGCGGGCTGCGAGGTCGTGCAGGGCCGTCTCGACCGCGGCGATTACGTCGCGCTCGTCATCCACATGGTCGATGAGGCGATCGAGCACTTCGGCGATCGCGAAGGGGTCGTCGCCGAGCAGCTCTTTGCATTCTTCGAGCGCCGCCTCGGCCCCTTCGAGCGACTGTCCGAAGAGCGCCGACGGGGTCGCTTCGCCGCGGCCGATGAGGCCTTCGTGCTCGACAGAGACGACGATGGTCTGCTTTTCGTTGATGCCGCCCTGCGCCGTGGCCCAGCGGTGGCGTGTGTGAAGGGTTTGTCGTCGCCATTCGAGCTTCAGCTTTGCCACGATTTCTCCGTCGATTGCGAAAAGGCGGTCGGCCGGGGTGTCGACCTGTCAGCCGCGCGACTCAGCGACCTCCGACGCGGGGGCGAGATTCGCCGGCGTCTGCGATGCGATCATCGGCGTCTTCATCCTCGGCCTCAAGCACGACATCGGCCAGGCGCGAGATGCTGGCGACCACGGCCCGCTCGACCAGCACGGTGCGCCGATTCACATTTCGCGAGCCGGCCCGTTCCAGCAGAGCGGCGTTGCTGATGTAAACCTCTTTGGTGCTGTGGCCGTCGTGACGGTCGTGGACGTCGGCGTCGGCGAGGTGGTAATAGCGCCCGTCGACGGCGGTCAACGTGCCGATGTAGAGCAGCGGGCCCTGCGTGTCGATGACGACGCGGCGTTGCAGATATTCGGCTGCGGGGTCGGCCATGCGGATGAGTCCTTCGATCGCGGATCGACGCCGGAGTTCGCGTCCGATTTCATCATCGTAACGCGGGGTCGGTCGCGGCGCGTGGGGAATCGGTCGCAGTTGTGGTTTCCGCGAACGCGGGCGCGGGCGGGCGGGAACGTCTTGCAATCTGCACGAGTTATTCTGCCGCGCCCCGCGGCTTTCGCCCGTCGATTTGTCAGATCCCACCGGCCGCGATCAGAATTCGTCGCCTGTCGCCCTGCCGTTCCGCGAAACCGCCACCCGCGGATAGCATCAATCCCTAAGAAGCGGGGGCATTGGAGAGCTGGATGCACGCTCGACGACCGTTCGCGATTTTGGTCTGGATTCTCGCCGCCGGCGGCGCTGCTTTGGCGTCCGCCGCCGCCCCACCGCCGAGCGCCGCCCCGGCCTTTGAGACTGCTGCGGCCCCCGCCGGCGGGCCGGAGGTGAAGCTGCAGGCGTTTGTGGATCGTGCGGCGATCGCGCCGGGTGGGGCTGTCCGCGTGCTGCTCGAAGGGACGGTGACCGACGGCTGGCACCTGTATCACCCCGTGCTGATCTCCGCCGGGCTGCCGACCGTAATCACGGTCGAGGCCCCTGTCGGCGTCTCGGTCGGGGATTGGCGCTTTCCGCAGCCTTCGCTGGATAACTTTCAAGGCGAGGAATATCTGGGCCTTGCGCATCAGTTCGCCTGCATCGCGGAACTGAAAGCGGATGGGGCGATCGCCACTGAGGGGCCGATCAAGCTCGTCATCAAGCTCAAGGGCCTGGCCTGCAAGACTTCGTGCGTGCCCGTCGAGGCGCAGACGACGCTCGAACTCCCCGTGGCCGCGGGCGCTGCGGAAAAGACGCATGCCGAGCGATTCGCGACCGCCGAGAAGGCGCTCGCGCCGCCCTTTTCCGGCGCGCCGCATGTGAAGTCGATCGAGTTGACACCGAAGCACACGGCGATTCCAGCCGGATCGAAGAGCGAGATCGCGCTGCGCGTGGGGCTGGCGGATGGCACGCGGATCGTCGCGCGGGATGCGACCGGCAAGGACCTGACCCCTGCGCGGCTGTTTCTCGGCGATGTCGGCGGCGTGATGCTCGACTTTGATGGACAGCGCTGGAGCGACGCCGAAGAGCGAGATGTCGCGGGCGTCGGGTCGGTGCGCGTGCATGGCGGGGATCTCGTCGTGCGGCTGCCGATCGAAGTCGCCGGCGACGCCGAGCCGGGGCCGATGCGCGTGCCGGCGATTTTTCGCTATCAGGCGCTGGGCGACGACGGCAAGCTGCAATCGCCGGTGATGTCGGTGGGCGAGGTTGCGTATGAGATCGTCGC
>JALHOX010000340.1 GCA_022842805.1 Phycisphaerae bacterium
TGCATCGGGTACGACGTGGCGGCGGGTCGCGAGATCATCGACGATTATGTCCGATAATGCAAGTCGGAAAGGCTTGGGCGGCTGCTGAGTCATCGCAGGTATTGCGCCCCCTGCCGGCGATTTCTCATGGGCGGGTCTTTTTTCGGGTCGCTCGCCGTGCCGCGGCCCGCCCATTAGCCGCCGTCGCGACTGATGACGCGGCGGCCCGCGAGCCGCAGGCCGCCACCAGGAGAGGCTGCACCGGCCCCCATCACGATTTCGCAGATTTTTCTGGCCAGCGCGGGCGCTTCGGCCTACGGTGTCGTTCTCCCCTCTCGGTTCCGCGGCGCGTGGGCGCGCCCGGCAATGTCATTTCTTCGGAGGACTGAAATGCGACGAGAACTATTTTGCGCACGCAGCGCCTGGCGGCGAATCCTCGCGATGTGCTGCGCCGGCACCGCGCTCGCGGCCGACCCGTTCGATACCTGGGGCCCCTCGCCCAAACTCAACCCCACCATCGACGCAGCGCTGCGCGGCGGCAGTGTCTGCCCCCAGCCACAGCAGGTGCGGCTGAATGAAATTGCCTTTCGACCCAGCGGCGGAAATGCACAGGCGATCGAGATCGTGAACAGCGGCCCGGTGGCGGCGGTGATCGACGACTACGTGCTGGCCGATGGCGGCGGCGCGATCTACACGGTCCCGTCGGCACTGCCCGAGATTCCGGTCGGCGCGTTCGTGGTCGTCATCTTCGACGGCGCGGGGA
This sequence comes from Phycisphaerae bacterium, assembly GCA_022842805.1. Lineage (GTDB taxonomy): Bacteria > Planctomycetota > Phycisphaerae > UBA1845 > Fen-1342 > JALHOX01. The sequence goes on from JALHOX010000340.1 coordinate 743, forward strand.
GCGGGGCCGATGACTACAACTTCGACGACGGCGTCGCCATTCTCCACGCCAACGCGAGCAACCCGCTGCTCACCAGCGACGAGCTTGCGCTCTATGAGAGCGCGACGCTCGACTCAACGACGATTCGCGATTTCGTGGCATGGGGCGCGATCCCCGTCGGCGGGCAGGTCGGCAACGCCACCGCAGCCGGCCTGTGGACCGAGGGCGATTTCGTCGCCGCCGAGGATGGCGGGCCGGGTCTCGACACCAGCGTCGATGAAGACGGCTCGGTCGGCCTCTTCCTCGAGAGCGACACCGCGACGCTCGAAAACTGGGTGATCTATCGCCCTGAGCGCGCCACGCTGGGCGAGGCCAACCTCGCCCCCGCGCCCGAGCTGCGCTCGCCGCCCGATGAACAGACCACCGACTCCGGCGAAGTCGCCTTCGGCTGGTCCTCGATCGCCGGTGCGCTGAGCTATCGGCTCGAGACGGATAACAACGCCGATTTCAGCTCGCCCGAAATCGACGTCGTCGTCACGGAGTCGTTCTATCTCGCCAGCCCGCCGCTGGCCGACGGCACATACTCGTTCCGCGTTACGGCCAATTTGGCGTCGGGAATGGGCGTCTCGCCAACGGCTACGTTCACGATCGATTCCACCGGCGGCGCGTTCGGCGATCGCGGCGTGAATCAGGTGACGCTGGCCGGCTTCCCCCTGCTCTTGCAGCACAAAGACACCGACATGCTCTGCCTCGAAGGCTGCAACCGCGCCGGGCCGCTCACCTGGAACGGCACGCACGCCGCCTGCAACAACCAGCGCCAGAACTGCAACGCGCACGACAACATGTATTGCGCCCGCGCTTCGATCGCGATGATCAACAATTTCTATGGCGGCACGCTGAGCCAGGATCGCATCGCCTTTGAGTACTACTCGCCCGAGGAGCCGGGGCCCGACTTCGACCTGCGACACGGCATCGGCATGTACCCCGCCCGCATGCCGCGACAGGGCGGGATGATCGCGGGCAAGGACATCTTTGAATGGGCCATGGGCGGCCCGGGCGCCAACATGCTCGAAACCTTCGGCGCGCCGGCCTTTGCGCAGATCGAAGCCCAGATCGACGCTGGCCGCCCGATCTTGATCGGCGAAAACAACAACGCCCATGCGGTGATCATCACCGGCTATCGCACCGACGCGCTCAATCGCCGCTGGTTTCAGCGGACCGATCCGTGGACGGCTCGGCAGTCGTGGATTCGCTATCCGGCGAACCCCTTCCCGCGAACCATCACGGAGTGGCACGTCTGCCAAAATCCGGCCAACCCGCGAGCGCAGGAAGCCGCGGTCACGGCCGACGCCGACGGCGACGGCGTGGTCGATTTCGATGAGACGCAGCGCTTCGGCACCAACCCCAACGCCGCCGACAGCGACGCCGACGGCGTGAACGATCGCGAAGAGGTCGCCAGCTACGTCTTCCGCTTCCCGCTCGGGCTGCGGCGCGGCGTGGTCGACATTGATCGCGACGGTCTCCGCACCGAGCGCGACGCCGACAGCGACAACGGCGGCCTGCGCGACGGGCTCGAAGACCGCAACGGCAACGGCGTCTTTCAACCGCCGGGCGAGACCGATCCCTACAACCGCGCCGACGACGGCCCCAACCGGCTCGACTTCGTCTTCGTGGTCGACGTGACCGGCAGCATGCTCGACGACATTCAGGCCGTGCGCGCCTCGGCCCTCAACATTCTGAATCGCATCAATCAGACCATGCCGGGCTGGCGCGTCGCGGTGGTCGTCTATCGCGATTTCCCGATCCTGCCCTTCGGCAACGTCGGCGACTTCCCCTTCGCAGTCGTCACGCCCTTTACCGGCAACATCGCGACGGCCCAGAACGCGATCAACGCCCTGCCCGCGCTGGTCGGCGGCGGCGGAAACATCCCCGAGTCGGTCTACTTCGCCCTCGCCCGCACCATCCCCGGAGACGCCATCGGCGGCTGGCGCGGCGGCGCGACCAAGCGCGCCATCATGCTCTTTGGCGACGCCCCGCCCCACGACCCTGAGCCTTTCACCGGACTGCGTCGGGCCGACATCATTCGACTGGCGCAGCGCAACCGCATCGGCGGCGCGCAGCGTGACGGCGAGCGCGGCCCCGCGCCCGCCAGCGATGCGCCGGTCGATTTCTACAACGTCGTCATCGGCGGCGACGCGACCGCGATCAGCAGCTTTGACGCCTTGTCCGACGAAACCGGCGGCACGCTCTTCGACGCCTCGGGCGATAGCCAGGTCGTGCAACGCATCCTCGACGCGGTCGATGAAATCGACGGCGACCCCTACGCCGACGGCGGCGGACCCTATGTGGTGCAGGCGGGCGCGTCCTTCCGCCTCGACGCGAGCCGCTCGACCGACGACGGTTGCATCGTCGAATATCGCTTTGACCTGGACGACGACGGGACCTTTGACATCATCACCAGCGAGCCGTTTGCCGATGTGACGCTGAACGACCCCGCCTGCAGCGAGATCACGCTGCGCGTCTTCGACGATGGCGGCAACTTCACCGACGACTACATCGAAGTTCGCGTCGACAATTCGCCGACCGAAATCGACTGCGACGGCGACGGCCTGGCGGACAACTGCGGCGACGACTGCAACATGAACGGCACGCCGGACAATTGCGAAATCGCCAACGGCACGGCGACCGACTACGACGGCGACGGCGTGATCGATAGTTGCCAGGGCGATTGCAACATGAACGGGCTGGCCGACGTCGAAGAGATCTTCTTTGACGCCGTCCCCGACTGCAATCTCAACAACAAGCCCGACTCGTGCGACCTCGCCGACGGGACGAGCCGCGATTGCAACGGCAACCTGATCCCCGACGAATGCGACCCGCTCAGCCTGTTCCGCGGCGACATGAACTGCGATTGTTTTGTCACGGTCGCGGACATCGGCCCATTCGTGCAGGCGATCGTTGAGCCGTCGAACTACATCGCCGCCAATCCGACCTGCGACATCCTGCGGGCGGACTTCACCGGCGAAGGTCTCATCACCGTCGGCGACATTCGTGGCATGGTCGAGCGGCTGGTCGGTCCGTGACGCCCGATTGCCTCTTGATGGATTGAGTCCGCGACCGGCCGCACAAGGCGAGCCGCCTCGCGAAACGAACCGGCCCCGCGCAGCGCCCGAGTGTTTCGGGTGCGAGCGCGGGGCCGGCGTTTGGGGGACTTCGAGCTACTGCGATCCGTCGCTTAGCTGCCGCAAGCGCTCAGCATCGAGCAATCGACCAGCAGGGCGCCGCTCGACTGCGTGCCGATGCTGACGACGTCGCCCGGCTGCAGATCGACGAATCCGACCGGCATCGTGCCGAAGGAGCTGTCATAGGTCAGCTCGCCGCGACCGCGATCGTCAATCGACATCTGACCGACGACGGTGCCGTTGACGGTGACATCGACGGTGACGTTCGACTGCGGCCAGGCCTGCGTACGAACGTTGAACCAGCGGCAGCTCGCGCTGCGGTGCCAACGGGCGCGGCTCTCGAAGGGCATCGGATCGATGCGGAGGCGATCCGAACCATCCGGGCAGGTGGCGGCGGCGCCGTTGTCGTTGCCGTTGGTCGGCGGGGCATTGTCGTTGCCGTTCGCGACGCCGTTGTCGTTGCCGTTCGCCGGCGGCGCGTTGTCATTGCCGTTCGCCGGGGGAGCATTGTCGTTGCCGTTGGCCGGAGGAGCGTTGTCATTTCCGTTCGTCGGCGGGGAATTGTCATTGCCGTTGGCGGGCGGGGCGTTGTCGTTGCCGTTCGCCGTGCCGTTGTCGTTTCCGTTGCCGTTGCCCGTGCAATCGGCGCAGGTCGTACCCGCACCGAGCCAGGTGCCGGTGCCGCTGGAGCCCTGCGTCTGGGCGTTGGTCAGCAGCGAAACGAACGGACCGATGTCGCCGACCGTCACCACGCTGTCGTTGTTGCAGTCAGCCTGGAAGATGCGGCAATTCGGGAAGAGCGCCTCAAAGGCGGCCGGATCGGAGAGCGCCAGCACAAAGCCGCTGATGTCGCCGATCGAGACGAATCCGTCGCAGTTCATGTCGGCG
>JALHOX010000341.1 GCA_022842805.1 Phycisphaerae bacterium
TCAGCACCGCGAGGCCCAGCGCGGCGAGAAAGCCCGTCAGCGACGCCGCGGTGATGTAGAGGAAGCGATAGCCGTAGTAGGCGCCGGCGTTCAGAAGCACCTTAGAGACGAACAATCGGAGCGCAAAAATACCCGTTGGCAGCATCAGCAGCACCACAACGGCGGTGAGCAGCCAATAGTGAACGCTGCGAAACAGCCGCCGCCAGACGAAGAGCCGGGCGGCGTTCTGCTGCTCGCGCGACATGCCGCGCATCTCGGCGGCGACGCCGGGCAGGTAGAAGGACCAGTCGAAGAGGTAGTACCAAAGTCGGCGGATCATGGGTGCTTTGCAACGAGGATAGCGCGGCAAAGAGGCCGGCAGTTTTCTGACGCTTTGACAACGGGTCCGCCCAACAGACCCTACGCATCCGCGAAGCGCACTTCGCCGCCGACGATCGTCATGGTCGCCTTGCCGCGCACCTTCCAGCCGTGGAAGGGCGTGTTGCGGCTGAGCGAGCGCGATTGGCTGCGGTCGATCGTCCATTCGCGGAGCGGGTCGATCAGCGTGATATCGGCCGCCACGCCGGTGCGCAGCGTGCCGCCCGGAATGCCAAGCAGTTCGGCCGGCCGAGTCGACATGGCGCGGATCAGCTGCGGCCAACTCAATACGCCGGGGTCGATCAGCGCTTTGCAGAAGAGGCCCAGTGCCGTCTCGAGGCCGGTGATGCCCATCGGCGCGTCTTGAAACGGCAGCGCTTTCAATTCGGCGGGGTGCGGGGCGTGGTCGGTGATCAGGCAGTCAATGGTCCCGTCGCGGACGCCCTCGATGCAGGCTTCGACATCGGCCCGCGTCCGCAGCGGTGGGTTCATCTTAAAGTTCGTGTCATAACCCGCGCAGGCCTCGTCGGTCAGCAGCAGGTGATGCGGACAGACCTCGGTCGTGGCGGAGATGCCGGCGTCCTTTGCGGCGCGGATGATCTCGACCGCGCCCGCCGTGCTGATATGGCACATGTGATAGCGCGCGCCGGCGGCGCGCGCCAGCCGCACATCGCGCTCCACCATCACGTCTTCGGCCAGGCGCGACAGGCCCGGCAATCCGAGGCGGACGGCGACGTCGCCGCCGTTCATGCAGCCGCCGGCGGCAAGGCCGCGATCTTCGCAGTGTTGCACGAACAGGGCGTCGATCGATTGGCAGTATTGCAAGGCTTTGAGGCAGACGCCGGCGTCCTGAATGCCGTCGCCGTCGTCGCTGAAGGCGACCGCCCCGGCCTGTTTCATGAGCCGCATTTCGGCCAGCTCTTTGCCCTCGCGGCCCTTGGTGAGCGCCCCGATCGGATAGACGCGACAGGCCCCCTCGCGCTCGGCGGTGTAGAGCACGGCCCGGATCATGCTGTCGTTATCGAGCGCGGGGCGCGTATTGGGCATGCAGGCGACGGCGGTAAAGCCGCCCGCGACTGCCGCCGCCGTGCCCGAGGCGATGGTCTCGGCCCGCTCGCCGCCGGGGACGCGCAGGTGAACATGCATGTCGATCAGGCCGGGGGCGACGATCTGGCCCGCCGCGTCGATGACTCGTACGCCGGCGGCTTTGCCCAGGCGCTCCGCCTCGCCGCCGATGGCCGCGATCTTGCCCTCGGCGACAAACAGCGGCGCAGTCTGGTCGAGGTCTTGCGTGGGGTCGATGATGCGACCGTTGCGGATGAGCAGTGGGGTGGTCATGCGGGTCGCATTGTGGGGGTTGGTTTGGGAATCGACAATCGCTCGGCGTCGCCGGAGCGACCGCGGTTACACTATCTGCAGTCAATTTCGACGGAGAATTGCGCATGCTGACGGAACACAATCAAAAGGCGATCGCCGGGCTGGACCCGGCGCCGGTCTGGAACATTTTTGCCGGTCTGGCGGGTGTGCCGCGGCCCTCGAAAAATGAGGAAGCGATTCAGGCGCACGCCCGGCAGTTTGCCGAGAAGCATCGTTTTGCGGTGAAACATGAAAAGGTCGGCAACCTCGTTCTGAGCGTGCCGGCTTCGCCCGGCTGCGAGGGGGCGCCGATCGTCGTGTTGCAGGGGCACCTCGACATGGTGGCGGAGAAGAACGCGGGCACGAAGCACGACTTCGACCGCGACCCGATCCGGCTGGTGGTTGATCGCGACAGTGCCGGACGACGCATCGTGCGGGCCGACGGCACGACGCTGGGGGCCGACAACGGCATGGGGGTGGCCCTGGCGCTGGCGGCCGCGACCGAGAAGGACGTCATGCACGGCCCGCTCGAAATCCTGCTGACCTGCGATGAAGAGGCGGGCATGACCGGGGCCAAGGCGCTGACGCCCGATTCGATCCGTGGGCGCATCCTGATCAATCTCGACTCGGAAGAAGACGACGCGCTCTACATCGGCTGCGCCGGCGGCTGCGATGTGTCGCTCGACTGGGCCTCGCCCGTCTCCGCGGTCGAGCCGGGAATGAAGGCCGGCAAGATCACCGTGAAGGGGCTGACGGGCGGACACTCCGGCTGCGACATTCATCTGAACCGCGGCAACGCGATCAAGCTCCTGGGCCGAGCGTTGCAGCGCGTCGCGGCGGAGCATCCGCTGCGCCTGACGGATATGCAGGGCGGCAGCAAGCGCAACGCCATCCCGCGCGAGGCGTTCGCGCAGCTCGCGGCGCCGGCGGCGGCGTGGGAAGCGCTTTCTCGAGCGGCGGCCGCGCTGCAGACCGAGGCGCGGCGAAACGAGCCCAACTGCGTGATCGAAGTCGCGGCCGACGGGGCGGCGGCGGGGCCGGCGCTGAGCGCCGCCGATACGCAGCGGCTGCTGACCTGTCTGGTGGGCCTGCCGAGCGGCGTGTTGGCCGTCGTGCCGGAGATCGCCGGGCTGGTGCAGACATCGAACAATGTCTCGACCATCGTGAGCGCCCGCCAGAACGGATCGCTCCGCGTCGAGCTGGGCTGCCTTTCGCGCAGCTCGGCCTGGCCGGAGCTGCAATCGACCATGCATCAGATCGCGGCGATCGGCTCGCTCTCGGGCGCGAAGCCCTCCTTCGGCGACGCCTATCCGGGCTGGCAGCCGAACCCGTCGTCGACGCTGCTGAAGAAGTGCGTTGAGGTGTTCAAGAGCGCTCACGGCCAAGATCCCCATGTGCGCAGCATTCACGCCGGTCTGGAGTGCGGGATCATCGGCGAGCGGGTGGGCGGCATGGACATGATCAGCTTTGGCCCGAACATCCAGGGCGCCCACAGCCCCGACGAGCGGGTGCAGATCGACTCCGTGGCCAAGACGTGGAAGTACTTGAAGGCCGTGCTGGCGGTACTGGCGAAGCACTGACGGCGGTATTAGGGCGACTGCCGCCCGCGGCGATGGATGCCGCAAGCGCGATAGAATCGTTTAGGCTTGTGGGCGAGCGACTTGTGCGGAGTGCGATCCACCGCGCCTCTGCGCCTTGGTGAAAGCTGTTCGGGAGCGGTCATGATGCTGCGGAAAGTCATTTTTCTGTCAATGCTGGCGGGGCTCTTCGGATCGGGCGTCTTCGGCCCGGCGCTGGCGCGAGCCGAACTCGCCAAGGGCGCCGACGCCCCGGATATCGAGGCACGCGAGTGGCTGAATACCGACAAGCCGATTTCGCTCGCAGACCTGCGGGGCATGGTCGTCGTCCTCTACTTCTGGGTCAGCTTCCACGAAGGCGGCGAACGCATCCTGCCGCTCATGAGCGTGGTCGACAACAGCGAAGTCGTCGGCCGGCGGCGCGGCGTGTTTGTGATGGGCGTGACCAGCGCCGACCGTCGCCGAACCGAAGAGGACATTAAGAAGGCGAAGATTTTCTTCCCGGTCGCCCTGGAGTCCAAGTCGGAGAACGAATACGAGATCGAGAGCTTCCCCCGCGCGGTGATCATCAACGCCGAGGGCAAGGTCGCGTGGACCGGTTGGCCGGGCGATAGCGGGGGAGATCAGATGCTGCAGGCGGTGCTCGACGCCGTCACTGAGACTCCGCCGGTGCGGACTCATCCGCGCGAGGCCATCATCTGCGAGCGGGCTTTGGAGCAGACGCGCGAGTATCTGGCCAAGGGCGAGTTTCGCCAGGCGTATGCGGCGGCCAAGCAGGCCAACGAGCACGCGCTGTCGGGCGATCCGCTGAAAGCCACCTGTCAGGAATATCTCGATTTATTGGAGGCGGTGGGGCAGGATCTACTGAGCAGCGGCGAGCGTGAGATCGTCTCGCAGAACGTCAACCGTGGGGTCGAGTATCTGCTGCAGGCGGCCAAGGAGTTTCGCGGCATGGAGTGCTCGCTGCTCGCCCGCAAAAAGCTGCACGCGATGGCCCGCGACCGCGACGATGTGCGGGCCAAGCTCGACGCGCAGAAGGCTGAGACCGTGGCCTTCGGCAAACTGGCCGAGGCCATCGCCGATATCCAGATCCAGGACTTCGCCGACGCCCACGCCAAGCTGGAAGACATCGTGCAGAACCACGGCGGATCAGAGGCCGCGGAAGATGCGCGCACGCTGATCGCGCGGCTGAGCAAGCATGAGGCCGTCGCGGCGATCGTGCGCGACGAGAAGGCGCGGGCCGAGTGTGAGCCGGTGCTGGCGCAGGCCCGCAACGACATTCGTGCCAAGCGTTATGGCGAAGCCAAGAAAAAGCTTGATCAGCTCTGTCGCGCGCATGCCGACACGAGCTTCGCCAAGGAAGCGCGCAAAATGCTGATCGAACTTCCCTGAGCGAGCGTTTTCGAGCGACGACGACCGACGCGACCTGCGGCGAAGCGGAGCGGAATGGCCAAGGATCCCTATTCAATTTTGGGCGTGCCGCGGACGGCGACCGCG
>JALHOX010000342.1 GCA_022842805.1 Phycisphaerae bacterium
CGTCGCGACCTCGTTGCGCGTGGTGATGCGCACCACGCCGAGCTGCGCCCCGGCCCCCTGGTTCAGCCGGGCGATGCGCGTGTCGGGCTTCAGGATGCCGCTCAGATCGACGGCAAACTCAACGTTATCGACATTCACGACGAAGTCGGCCCCGGTGCGGCCGGAACGCACACCCAGACCATCGCGCAGGGCCGAGAGCGGCGTGCGATTGGAGAGCGTCAGCAGCGAGCGGCCGCTCAGCGCGTTGCCGGTCGTGGCCTGGTTTGCGGCGTCAAAGCCCAGCGCCGCCACAATCGCACCACCCGCCTCGTCGCGGATCCGCAGCGCCCCCGTACCCGTGGTCGTGTCGGTCAGCCGCAAGCCGTCGTCGGCCAGCGACGCATCGATGCCGACATCGGAGGCGTTGATCGCATCGACCACTTCGTTCAGCGTCAGGGAGCCGGACAAATCGACCGTCGCGGTGCGACCGGTGCGGTCTTCCAGCGTGATCCGGCCGCGCGGAACGCCCGCGAAGCCGTTGAGCTCGTCGAGCCGGGTGGGCCGGTTCACCCGCGCCGCGGCCGATTCGATGGTGAAGCTCGCGCCGCCCAGCGGGGCCGTGCGCGAGGTGAAGCCGGTGCTGACCGATTGGTGCGTACTGGCCAGCGATTGCACGACAAAACGATAGGAGCCGGTGACCGGGCTGCTGCCGGCCGTGGCCGTCAGCACGTTTTCGGCGGAGCTGGTGACGCTGGCGGCGCGAAAGGTCGAGGGTTTGCGCAGCGCCGCCACATTCGAAAGCACGGCCTTGATCCGCGCAGAAATGTCGAGATACGCCGTCCGTTGCGCGTCGATTCGGCCCATGCGCTGCACGATGAGATCGCGCGGCCGGGCGTCGATCGCGATCAATTGATTCACGATGCTCTGGTAGTCGAGGCCCGAAACCAGCCCGACGCCCGATGAAAGCGTGCCCATCGACGAACCTCCGAGGGTCCGGCGCAACATCCGCGCGGCGTGCGCGATGCACCGAATGATCTTTCGACGGTTGGGGAAGCAACTTGAGTACCACTCCGCGCCCCGTGCCCGGAGCAAAGGACGCATGTCCGGCTCGTCCCACGCCGGCCCGCCCACATCGAATGCCTTCAAATCCCACGAATCGCATGGACTTGGCCCACCCCGGGGAATTATTCTGAACTCGGTCGGATTTCATCCGGTGCGCTGTCCTTCGTTGCCCCCGATTCCTCGAGGATTTCATGCTCAAAGCGACCCTGCGGCTCGCCGCGGTTCTCGGACTATCCCTCTCCGCTTCCGCCGGCCATCGCACGTTCATCGATGTCGGCGTCGGCGTCGGGCCGCGCGGGCAAGACCAGTCGGCCTCTGAGCTGCCGACCCGCCCGCTGGCCGATGGCCTCTTGCTGGCCGATGCGCTCAAGCCCGGCGATCAGATCACGATGAACCTCGCGGCCGACTTCGCCCCCACGCTCAGCATCGCCGCGATCGAGACCGGCGGCGCGGGTAGCCGCGTGATCCGTGGCGACCTGAGCGGCGGCCCCCTCGCCGCAACCGGCGAAGGCGGCGCGATCCTGGCGATCAAGGGTGGCAATCTGGCCGGCTGGGTCTGGACGGCCGATCGCCAGTTTGAGCTGCGTTCCACCGACGGCGCGACCGTGCAGATCATCGAGAGCGACGCGCAACCGCTGGACGCCTGTGCCACCAGCGAAGTGCACGCCGTCCGCCCCCAAGACGGCGCAACCCCGCCGAACGAAGACCCGACCGACATCGAAACGGGCCAGGAAGTGCCCGAGATCGACGTGCTGGTGGTCTATACGCAGGCCGCTGAGAACGGCGCCGGCGGTCCGACGGCGATGGCCACCTTCCTCGACCTCGCGATCGCCCAAACCAACGACGCCTACAACCGCTCGCTCGTTCCCGCCCGGCTCAATCTCGTCCATCACGCTCGCACGACCTACAACGAGACCGGCAACGCCAGCAACGACCTCAGCCGCCTGCGCACCATCGGCGACGGATTCGCCGACGACGCCCACACGCTGCGCGAGGAGTATGGCGCGGACATGGTCGCGATGATCGTCGAGCAGATGAGCAGCGCCTGCGGAATCGGCTATCTCATGACCTTCCGCTCGGTCGAGTTCGCCGGCAGCGCCTTTACCGTCACGCGTCGCTCCTGCGCCGTCAGCAACATCACCTTCGCCCACGAACTCGGCCACAACATGGGCTGCCAGCATGACCGCCAGAACGCCGGCACCGGCATCTATCCCTACGCCTACGGCTATCGCAATCCGTCCGCGACCTTTCGCACGGTGATGGCCTATGCCCCCGGCACGCGCATCCCGAATTTCTCCAACCCCAGCGTGCTCTTCAACGGCGAGCCGACCGGCGTGCCCGCAAAATCGCCCAGCGCCGCCTACAACGCGCTGACGATCGCCAACACCGCTCCGACGGTCGCGACCTTTCGCGCCAACCAGGTCGCCGACTGCAACAGCAACAGCATCCCCGACATTCAGGATCTCCAAGCCGGCACCAGCCAGGATTGCAACGCGAACAATCGCCCTGACGAGTGCGATGTCGCCGGCGGCGCCCCCGATTGCGACGCCGACCTGATTCCCGACGCCTGCGAGCTGGCGCTCAACCCGGGCCTCGACTGCAACAGCAACGGCATTCTCGACAGTTGCGATCTGGCCGCCGGGCTCCTGATCGATTGCAACAACAACGGCGACCCCGACGCCTGCGAGATCGCCGCCCGTCGCGCCACCGATTGCAACCAGAACGACATCCCCGACGATTGCGAGTTGTCCGCGGTAGGCGCCGACTGCAACAACAATCAGCGGCCCGACGATTGCGACATGCAGCCCCTCTACCGCGCCTCGTCGCCGCAGCTCAGCCCGATCGGCGTCGGCGCCGCGGTGGAGTTTGTCTTCAACGGCCTACGCCCCGCGCTCGGCAACGTGACGCTGGCGTTCGAGCTACGCGGCGACTTCAACACCTCTGCCGAGTATGTCGATGTGTCGCTCAACGGCGCCCCCGTCGCCCGGCTGCTGGAGACCGGCGGCCTTGATTGTGCTGCGCAGGGGCAGAGCGTGTCGGTCGTGCTGACCGCCGAAGCCTTCAATCAGATCTTGGGTGGCGGCCAAACGCTGACGCTCAACGGCGTCGCCTCGGCCGGCGTCAACCCGACGCTCTGCTCGCCGCTCAACAGCTACCTCGCCGTTGCGATCGAGTACGACGCCCAGCCCCTCAGCGCCGACGCCAATCAAAACGGCACCCCCGACGAGTGCGAGGTGGGCCTGGCGGGCGACATGAACTGCGACGGCTTCGTCACGGTCTCCGACATCGGCGGCTTCGTGCTGGCGCTCACCGACCCCACGGCCTACGCCGCCCAGTTCCCGACCTGCAACATTCAGCACGCCGACACCAGCAACGACGGCTTCGTCAGCGTGGCGGACATCGCGCCGTTCGTCGGACTGCTGACGCGTTAACGCTCCGCCGCATGCGAGCGAGACGGCCAGGAAGCCGGGAAAGCGTCCGGCTGTCCGTTCGGTTTCATCGCCGCCGCGCTGCCGCGGCGGCTCTTCGATTGGAATCCGGTCGTTGGGGTCGCCCGGCGGGAGTCCGGTTTCCGCCGCTTTCAATCTGTTTTCAGCATTCCCCTCGGTCGCTCGCCGCATTTCACGCAGCGCGATAGCATCTCAAACGATCTCACGGACGACGCGAATGCGCGTCGATCTCGGGCGAGAATCGCGAACCGAACCTCACAGCATCAGCGTACGGAGCAGCTTCATGCGACGCGCGAAATTGACCATCATCGGCGCCGGCAACGTCGGCGCGACTTGTGCTCATTGGGCCGCCAGCAAGGAGTTGGCCGACATCGTGCTGGTCGACATCGTCGACGGCATGCCGCAGGGCAAGGCGCTCGACCTCTTTCAGTCGTCGCCGGTCGAGGGATTCGACTGCAAGCTCACCGGCACGACCGACTACGCCGACACCGCCAATAGCGACGTGATCATCATCACCAGCGGCATCCCGCGCAAGCCGGGCATGAGCCGCGACGATCTGCTGAACACCAACGTCAAGATCGTTGCCGAGGTGACCAAAAAGGCCGTCGCCGCCAGCCCCAACGCCGTGCTCATCGTCGTCAGCAACCCGCTCGACGCGATGGTCTACACCGCCGCCAAGGTCAGCGGCTTTCCGCCCAGCCGCGTGTTGGGCCAGGCCGGCGTGCTCGACGCCGCCCGCTATCGCGCCTTCATCGCGGCCGAGGTCGGCTGCAGCGTCGAAGATGTGAACGCGCTCCTGCTCGGCGGCCACGGCGACGACATGGTCCCGCTGCCGCGCTACACCACGATCTGCGGCGTCCCGGTGACGCAGTTCATGTCCGCCGGCAAGCTCGACGAGATCGTCAAGCGCACCCGCAACGGCGGCGCCGAAATCGTCAACCTGCTAAAGACCGGCAGCGCCTACTACGCCCCGGCCAGCAGCAGCGTGGCGATGGCCGAGTCGATCATTCGCGACAAGAAGCGCGTGCTCGCCTGTGCGGCGTACTGCGGCAAGGAGTACGGCGTTGGCGGCTACTACGTCGGCGTCCCCTGCATTCTCGGCAAGGGCGGCATGGAGAAGATCATCGAGGTCGACCTCGACGCCCGCGAGCGCGAAATGTTCAATACCAGCGTGCTGCATGTGAAAGAGCTGTCGGCGGCAGCCGAGAAGGTGCTGGCGACGCTGTAGGCGCGGGTGCGGGGGTGC
>JALHOX010000343.1 GCA_022842805.1 Phycisphaerae bacterium
GCCCCGGATATTGCTGTCGACCGGCACCTTTCCCGACCCCAACCGCTGGGAGCCGGACTTCGCGGCCCTCTCGCCGGAACTGGTCGACGACTTGCACGCCCGCGGCGTCATCCTGATCGGCATCGACACGCCCAGCGTCGACATCGTCGATGACCGCGAGCTACTGGCTCACAAGCGGTTTCTTGCTCACGACATGGCGATTCTGGAAGGCATCGTGATTCGCGACGTCCCCGCCGGCGTGTACGAGCTGATCGCCCCGCCGCTGGCGCTCGAAGGCTTCGACGGCAGCCCGGTGCGGGCCGTGTTGCGCCGCACGCCGGCCACAGCAAATCAGGCCTGACGCCCCCAACGCCGAACCACTCACCCCGCGCTCGCCGCCTTGTTGATCGGCTTGGCGAATGCGATTGCATAGCCGTTGAGCATCTGCATCACCTTCATCATCGTCGCTTCTGCGCCGAGCTCGGTGAGGCTCTTCAGATCCAAAGCCGTGTGAAAGCAGAAGTACTTGCCCTGATCGCGATAGTGCTCCACCACCGGTTCGGGCCAGTCGAGGCCGGCTTCGTCGAAACCCGACTCAATGAACTCTTCCATCGTGTCGCCGGTCTCTTCGATCGCCTCTTCCAGCTCCTCATTCGTCCAGCGGTCATCGGTCATGATGCCGATCTTGAGCTGCGGAATCGCCGGCCGCGCAATCACTTCGAGCCAAAGCTTTTCGCCCACGGAATAGCGCGAGACGAGATGGCTGCCGTCGGCGCGATCTTCGCGCTGCGGCGTGCCGAAGCGCGGGTCGCCGGCCAGCTTGCGATCCAGTGCGGCGCGAAAGTCGGCCACGATTTTCGAGTCCTGAGCGGTCAGCGGCATGGCTTGATCTTCTCCTGAGCGTCGCTCGCAGCGTCGCAAATCGGTTGTCGGCTCCGGCTCACTTCGCGTCAGACCCCGCGATGTTCGCCGTCTCCTGCTTGCGAATGCGCCGCAGCAGCCCGCGACGGGCCTGAATGATAGGCCGCGCGATCCAGCGGTGCATGCGAATCCAGATGCTGACATGCTCGACCGCATGCCGCTCCTCCGGCGTCGCAAGGTCCGGCCGCAAGCGCACCTTGTGTTTGCAGAAGTGATACCAGTCGGCCTTCTGCAAGCGCCGCAGGGTCCAAAGCCACGGCCCCCAGCGCAGCCACCGCGATCGCGGCAGCTCATACGAAATCTGGAAGTCGATCAGATAGGGCCGCCCGTCGTCGCCGACGAGCACGTTTTGGCGCTTGTTGAGGTCTACATACGCGATGTCGCGCGCGTGAATCTCACGCAGCAACGCCGCGAGCTGGTCAAAAAACGCATCGCCCACACGCTCATCGCGGCCCAGCGGATGCCCCGGCACAAAGTCGTGCATGAAGCCCGTCGGCCCGACCGCGCCAATCAGCGCGGGGACGCCCGGCAGATCGGCGACCCGCCGATAAATCCGCACCTCGCGATTTCGCAGGGAGCGGCCGATCCAGGAAAGCGGAAGTCCGAAAAAACCGCCGATTCTGCCGACTTTGAGTACCGCCGCACGCTCATTGTGGTTATATAGACCGGTGGCGGCGAAGAAATCGTGCTTAAATGTCTGTGCCAACAGGTATTTACGACCTTCACAGTCGACTTCGGACGGCAAGGAACCCGTTGGAATGGCGTATAGCCAGGGCAATTTAGGAAGATTGGGTGGTTTTCCTACTGGCGATCGCATATTCTCATCCTAACATCCGAATGTCTGAAAATCGCGACGACGGCCTCGCGGCTGCGGTTTCTGCCGACCGAGTCAGCGAGATGCAGATCATCGCACAAATTGCGCCGGGGCTCCAAACTTCCAAAGGGAGCTTCCGAAGGATGGTTGGAATCCGATGTTTGATCGAAAAGCGGCCTTGTACGCCGTCTTGACTGTGTCCGAAATCGCTCGACGAGAAGATTCGATGTACCGCGGTGTCCGCGCCGCCGAACTCGCCGAGGCCCTCCACCTTCCCGGCGCCTACGCCGCCAAAGTGATGACCCAACTGGCCCGCGCCAATGTGCTCAGGTCCGATCGCGGTCCGCGCGGCGGCTTTCGCCTTTCGCGCCCGCCGACCGACATCACCTTATTGGATATCGTTGAGGCGGTCGATGAAGGCATGACCAGCCCCGCACCCGCAAACTCCCCCAGCGACGCCAACGGCACTGCCGAGCGAATCCTCGCGGTGCATGGCGTCTTCCGCGACGCGGTCGATTCGCTCCGCGAGCGCCTTCGCAGCCGGACCGTCGCGATGCTGCTGCGCGGCAGCGGCCCCGCCACCGGCGCCGCGGCGATCGATTCGCTCCGCGGCCTCGACATGAAGTAAGAAAAACGCGCGGTCGCCTGAAGACCGATCCGCTCTCGCCGGTCATGCAAAGACCTGCGAGCGCAGTTCGGCCACGCTTCACTCAGGCTCAATCCCGCGGCCCGCCGCTCAGCTCGACCCGCAGCCCAAATCGCTCACAGTAGCGCTTGAACAGCGTGTGCGCGCTGCGATACGACGAATAGGGGCTGAGGAAGTGTGAGAATTCGAACGTAATCAGCTTCGCCACGCCGGCCTCGCGGGCCGCGTCGATCTTGAACTCCAGCTTGCGCCAATCGGCGGGCGGAAACTTGATCGGCATGTCGCGGTCAAACGACTCGACGTTGGACCAGCAGGTCATGCCCGCTTCGCGCGCCAGCCGCAGGTTTGTCCGCAAATACTCGGGCAATTCCAGATAATCGACGTGCCCATCCTGGAAGGCGACGATGTCGATCGCCTCGCGGACGCGCGCAAAGACCTTGCTCCACTCGGCCTCGTGCTGCTCGCGCGGCACATAGTCTTCGCCGTTCGGGGCCTTGATGCCCGCGATGTAGGGCGAGATCAGCGTCGGCAGATTGGGCGAGAGTTCCTTGGCGTGACGCCCCGCGCCCAGCACCAGTTCAACCTGCTTCGGGTCGTTACGCGACAGCTCAAACGTGATGTACCAGCCCGCGAAAGCCGGGTGAGAGCCAAATTGCTCCTTCACCTCGGTCATAAATCGACGGTTCAGGTCCAGCGCGGGGGCGGTGTTCTGCGTCCAGTCGCCCGGGTCATAAATGCCCCAGAACAGCTTCATGCCGTTGCGATGCGCCAGGTCAAGGAAAAGCTCCGCCAGATTGAGCCGGACCGGCAGCATCGAGCGGTGTTCGCGCAGCACCCACGAATTAAAGATGGCCTGCTCGCGATAGCCGGAGCGGATAATGATGACCGTATCAATGCCGATCTGACGCATCACGTCGAACTCGGCGGCCCACTCCTCGCGACCCCAGTTCTGGCTGGGGATGTCATGGGTGATTTCATCCAAAAATGTGCCCGTAATCCGCATCGCCGGCTTTCCTTCTCCGCGGGCTCGGGTTGCGTTGCGATCGGTCCACGCGGTTGCTAAGGTTATATAAGCATTTGCGCGGCGGGGCGAAAGGGCTGCGCAGCGGTTTGAAACTCCAGAAGCTCAGGAGCGACCTTGGAAACCCCTTGCCGATCCCCGCGGAGCCTCTCCGCGCTCGTCCTGGCCCTGCTCGCCGTCACCGGCGCAGCAGCCCAGCAGGTCATCGTCGATAACTCCGACACCGGATTTTCGATCCTCTCCGAGTCCTGGCTGACGGCGAACGTCTCGGGCCAGTTCGGCGGCGACTATCGCTATCGCACCACCGGTCTGCCCGCCGGGACCGTCGAGTGGCGGCCCAATATCGCCACCGCCGGGCTCTATCAGGTCGCCGTCTGGTATCGCAACGGCAACGACCGCCCCAGCAACGCAACCTACACCATCGAACACGCCGGCGGCTCCACCAACGCCGTCGTCGATCAGCGGATCAACGGCTCGGTCTGGGTCACGCTCGGCAGCTTCAATTTCAATACCGGTAACTCCGGCCGCGTGACGCTGAGCAGCAACGCCGAGCCGGGCAAAACCATCATCGTCGACGCGGTGCGCTTCCTGCCGCTATTCAGCGGCGCCGCCGAGCCCGAGCTGCGCGCCTGCTGGCTGACGCAATATCAATACCTGGGCAAGACCGAGCCGCAGCTCCGCGCCATCGCCCAGAACATGCGCGCCGGCACCATCAACACCGTCTACATCGCGATGTACTCCGGCGGCACGGTCTATTGGCCCTCGACCGCCTACAAGGCCGCCGGCGGAAACTGGGGCTCCAGCAGCATCGACTACGCCGCCTATCTGACTCGCATTTTCAAAGAGGAAGGATTGAAGGTCGGAGCGTGGTTTGAATATGGCTTCGCCCTCGGCGCCGCCAGCCACCCGATCGCCGTCGCTCATCCCGACTGGCTGGCGCGCGACCGCTTCAACGACCCGGTCACGGGCGAAAACGGCGGCTTCGTCTTCATGAGCCCGGGCCATCCGCAGGCCGTCGGTCTGCTGGTCGCGATGTGTCGCGAGCTGGCCGAGAACTACAACTTCGACGACATCCAGATCGACCGCTACCGCTGGGGCCGCAAGAGCACCGGCCGCGAGTATGGCTATGAGGCCGTAACCGCGGCGGCGTATCAGGCCCAGTTCGGCTCGCCGCCGCCGACAAACGTAAATCAATCCAACTGGGTCACATTCCGCGAGAATCTCGTGAACGCCTCGGTCGAGGCCTGCTACGACGCGATCAAGGCCGCCAACCCGGAGATCAGATCGGAAGAGC
>JALHOX010000344.1 GCA_022842805.1 Phycisphaerae bacterium
AACGCATCGACGTCGCCATCGTCGTCTAGATCGCTGTCCGCGTAGTCCGCCGGCAGGCATCCCGAGGGCGGCGTGGTGATCTGCGGCCCATTTGCACAGGGCCCGGCGATCGCGAAATCGGCGATGTCGACGTCGCCGTCGCTGTCGAAGTCGATCTCGAAGAAATAGCCGAGGGACTCCATCATCGGCAAAATTTCTGGATTGGACATGAAGAGCCGCCAGCAAAGCCCGCTGCGATAGTTTTCGATCATGGGGGCGATGGTGCCCTGATCGATCGCGAGCCAGCCGGGCGCGTACCAGTTTTCTTCAATATGAAACGCGTCGCGGAAGCCGTAGAAGCCGTAGAGCAGCGTGCCGAAGCGGTCGATCATGTGCCGCGTTGCGATGAGCGATTCGCGGGGCACATAGGGCATGGCGCTGATGGCGGCGGTGGGCGTGATCGTGCCATTGTCGTTGGTCGGCGAGTGGGCCGAGTAGCCGAAGGGGTTGAAGCTCGCGGTCAGGCCCCAGGTCATCGGCGAATAGCCGGCGAAGCCGAACGGGTTTCGCAGGCAATGCTCGCGGTTGATGAGCGACATGTTGCGCGCGTTGACGAAATAGTTTGCGTAAGCGTCGCGCTTGTAGCGCGGATCGAAGCCGAGGTTTGAATAGTGCGTGAAGAAGAGCGGTCCGCCAAAGGCTTCGCCCACTTGCAGCGGATAGCCGTAATAGCTGGCGCCGTTGACGTAGGCTCCGCCGGCCCAGCCCGTCGCATAGACGCTGGCGGGAATCGGGAATGTGGGCGAGGCAGCGGCCAGCAGATAAATGATCTGGCCTTCGTTGTAGCCGCGAATCGGCAGATTGAGCGCCCAGCCGAAGTTGGGCGACCAATGCCAGTAGAGCACGGTGCCGTTTACGAAGCGGCGATACCAGCTCCACTCGACCTCTTCCCACATCTGGGTGCAGCGGTCGCGAATCTCGCTTTCGACCGGGTCGACCGGATCGTCGAAGTATTGCCGTACGGTGAGCAGCCCCTGCACGAGAAACGCGGTCTCGACCAGGTCGCCGCCGTTGTCCTGCGCCCCGGCGAAGGCGATGGTGGCGCCGGTGTTGCCGTTCATCCAGTGTGACCAGGCGCCGTGATAGCGCTGTACACCGCTCGGCAGCGACGGGTTATCGGGGTTGGCGCCATCGAGAAAACGCACGATCCGCACGATGCGCGCGGCGGCGGCGGCGCGCGTCACGAAGCCGCGCTCTGCGCCCACGACGATGGTCATCAGGCCGAAGCCGCTGCCGCCCGTGGTGACGGTGTCGCTCGGATGGCCGAGGCCGTTGCTCTCGCGCGCCATTCCCGAGAAGGGATGGCCATAATCCCAGAAATAGCGGAAGGTTCGCAGTTGCACGTCGTTCAGCAACTGGTCATCCGTCAGGCCGTTGTAGTTTGCGCTGGTGGTTGCGCTGGGCGTTGAGTCGAGGCCGTTCGCCACCGGCACCACGCGGTAATAGGCCGTCGGACGGGTGGCGCTGGCCTGGGGATCGCGATACTCAACGGCGTTGATGGGGGACGTGGTGAGCCGCGTAAACGGCCCCCCTGCCGCCGCGGCGCGATCGATGTGATATCCCTGCAAGCCGACGATCGACGCCGGCTTCCACTGAATCAGGTTGTGGTCGGCATAGCCCACGGCGGCGACTTCGCCGTAGGAAGGCGGCGCACCGTTGGAGCGCAGCCGCACATTGTCGACATAGGCGGTGCCGCTGGTGCCGGCCATGTTTTCGAAGACCAGCGCCCAGATGCGATTGAGCCCGACCTGCTCGCGGGCGGAGACGTTCATCGAAATGGTCGTCCAGACGCCGACGGCGGTGGGAATGTTGGTCGCGGGTTGCCAAGGGCTGGGCGGGTTCCAGAAGTCGTCGAAGACGCCCATGACAGTGGGCCGCGCCCCGGCCGTGGCGATGAATACATCGACGAGCAACTCGTCGTTGCCGGCGAGGTTGTAGGTGAATCCGGTCCAGTTGTGGCGAAACTCGACTTTGCGATCGGCTTCGTTGCTGATGGTGAGACGCAGCACGCGCGAGCCGTTGGTCGCCGCCGGCGCGCCGCCCACGCCGCCGTCGACGATGGCGAGCGTGAGGCCGGCATCACCCGTCGGACGCGAGAGCGTGAGATTGGTCTCAGCCGCCTCGTAGCTGGCGAGTTGCGTGATGGTCTGCCCCGCGGCGGCGCTGACGAAGAGCGCGCATGCGAAGCAGGAAAGTGCGGACAACCGGATGGTCCGCGTCGCGATCGTGTTATCTGTCGCGATACTCAATATTCAAACCCTCGCCGCCGCCACCGCGGGCTCATCGGCCGCGGGCAGAGCGGACAAACCGCCTTCGCGAATGAACTGACTGTACCAGCGAGCGCTTGCTTTCGGTGTGCGCTTGAGCGTGGAAAAATCGGTGCGGATCAGGCCGAAGCGCTTGGAAAGGCCCAGCGACCACTCCAGATTGTCCATAAGCGTCCAGGCGAAATAGCCGCGCACATCGACGCCGTCGTCCATCGCGGACTTTACGGCCCGCAGATGCTGATCGTAGTACTCGATGCGGTTCTGGTCGTTCACGTACCCATTGGCGTCCGGCTCGTCGTCGAACGCGCCGCCATTTTCCGTGACATAGAGCGGCAGGTGCCCATAACGCTGGTCGAGCCAGCGCAGCAGCGGGGCGAAGCCGTCGGGCGTGATGGGCCAGCCCATCGCGGTGTGCTTGCGCTCAGGCTGGGCGACGGGCTCGATATCCATGCCGAAGCCCTGACCGGGCGCGTGGCGGACGCGCTCACTGAAGTAGTAGTTGATGGCGATGTAGTCCATCGACTTGCGGAGCAGCCGGGCGTCTTCTTCACTGAAGGCGGGCAACTGATCCCCGAGTCGCTCGCGCATGACGGCCGGATAATCGCCGTACCACATGGGGTCGCCGAACCAGCCGGCCATGTTGAGCAGCGCGCGGTCGGCCGCGGCGCTGTCTTCGCGAGAGTTCGTCGCGCCCCAGAAATAGGCC
This sequence comes from Phycisphaerae bacterium, assembly GCA_022842805.1. GTDB lineage: Bacteria > Planctomycetota > Phycisphaerae > UBA1845 > Fen-1342 > JALHOX01. The sequence goes on from JALHOX010000344.1 coordinate 3,013, forward strand.
GTATTCAGCGCGAAACTGAGCTTGGCGCTTTTGGGCAGCAGCGTTCGCCCGGTGGCGACGGCGTAGGCGTGAGCACGAATCAGATTGTGTCCGGCGCGATAGCCCGTGCGGCGATCTTTTGCACCCGGCGCGTGGCCGCCGTTGAAGTATCCGCCATCGACCGAGCACCAGGGCTCGTTGAGCGTCAGCCACATCGAGACTCGATCGCCGAGCCGCTTGAACATGAGTTCGGCGTAGTCGGCGAAGATCGGCGCGATATCAGGATGGGCCCAGCCGCCGAGTTCCATCTGGAGGGCGGCGGGCAGATCCCAGTGATAGAGCGTAATGAGGGGTTGGATGCGGTGGGCCAGGAGCTCATCGACCAATCGATCGTAAAACTCGATTCCGGCTGCGTTTACGGTTCCGCGGCCGGAGGGCAACACGCGCGGCCAGCTGATGCTGAAGCGATAGGAGTTGAGGCCCATCTCCTTCATCAGGCGGATGTCCTCGCGCCACATCCGATAATGTTCGCAAGCGCGCAGGACGGGTACTCCGCCTGCGACTTTGCCGGGAATGGCGGCGAAGACATCCCAGATGCTGGGGGCTCGCCCCTCCTCGTTGTGCGCCCCCTCGATCTGAAGGGCGGCGGTGGCGGCGCCCCACAGGAACGGTTGCTGCGCGTCGCTTCTCACGGCTCTCCTTCGGCGGGCAAACGGCGACCGGGCACGATGCGCCACGAATCGCGAGGCGCTCTCAAAAAACTCAGTATACCAACCATGAAAGCGCTTGCAATGAAATCTCCACGATTGCTATGATGCGGTCTCGGCTTGTACCGAGTGAGAGATCAATTCGACCAAATTCTGAAGGTTTCTCTGAGTTCGCTCCGGAGGAGTTCGAAGATGCGAAAGATGACATGCGGTCTGGCGGCTTTGGCGATGTCGGCGGCGGCGCTGGCGCAGACGGTGACGGTCAGTCTGACCTCGCCGCAGAACGGCACGACCGTCAGCCCGGGCGCGACCATTACGTGGACCATCGGCTTCACCGTTTCGTCCGGCGACAACGCGGGTCTGGCGCTTCTGGCGACCGACCTGGCGCAGGACGCGACCAACAACCCGGCCACGATTGACATTCCCTACGCCGCCGGCGTGCCCGGCGCGATGACCAACTTCAGCCGTCCCGCCGGCATCAGCAACCCCGGCGAAGGCGGCAACACGACCGGCTACGTCGGCGTGCAGCGCGGCACCGCCGGCGCCCGCAATCTGGTGCAGATCGGCGGCGGCCAGAACACCTTTGGTCAGGCTCCGCCGCCCAGCAGCGGCGTGGCGCAGAACGTGACCGCGACCGGCGGCGTCGGCCAGTCGGGCAGCGTCACGCTGGCGACCGGCTCCTTCACCGCGCCGAGCGCGACCGGCGTCTACACCTTCCAGCTTCAGAACACGATCGCGAACGTCATTCAGACGCTCAACGGCCCGCCGAACTTCTCGCCGGTGGTCGCGGCCACTGTCGCGGGCGGCACGAGCTCGATCAGCTTCACGGTCGGCGGCGCGAGCTTCGCCGACGGCGACATGAACTGCGACGGCTTCATCACGG
>JALHOX010000345.1 GCA_022842805.1 Phycisphaerae bacterium
TTCCTGATCGTCTCGGCCTACATCACGCTCGCCCGTTTCGAGCGCCTCACCGCCACCAACATCCGTAAGCAGGACCAACTGCAGCACATCCTGGACAGCGTCGTCAACGTGGTCAGCGGTTCGCTGCGCGATCAACTGAGCGACCCCAGCGGTCGCGTCCTCGCGAGCGGCCGGCAGATTTCGCGCAACGGCGCGGCGCTCGTGGCCGGCGAAGTCGATCCAAACTTTTCCCCCGTCGACATCCCCGGCGTCAGCGGTTCGCGCATCCAGGGCGCCGCGGAAATCGTTCGCACCGTCCGTGAATACACCCCGACCGGCGTCTCCGGACAGTTCTCCATCCTCGGCCCCGGCACCTACGACTGGAACATCAACGGCGTGCAACTGGCCGATTTCATGTGGCCCGGCGTCTCGCAGACCAACCCCACCAACGACGCCGCTTCCAACCCCAACTGGGCCCTCAACGCCAACGCCCCGCGCCCGGTCGCACAGGCGACCGCCCGCAACATCCCCTTCGTCCGCTACCCCGGCACCATCGGCGGCGTCACGCCTTTCACCCCCTGGCTCCCGCCCGTTTTCGGCAGCACCAACCCGCTGCCCGCGCCGGGCCTGATCATCAGCCGCAACGACAACGTCGTGAACACCACCGACATCATCGACGCCGCCCTCCAGCCCTACATGGACGCGGATGGCGACGGCGTGCCCGACAGCTATCTGCCGGCCCAGGCCCTCACGCTCGAGTTGGTCAACGCCCAGGCCGAGACGCCCGTCCGCGCTCCCGATTCGATCGAGTTCGGCCAGTATCACACCAATCTGCTGACCGCCCCCAACGGCCCGGCCAACCCGACCGCCTACATAAACAACACGATCTTCGCGCGCAATCGCCAGATCTTCGACCGCTTCGAGCGCGAGGCCCGCTATTCCGTCGCCACCCGCGTCGTCAACCACGGCGGCATGGTCCTGCTCGAACCGAATTCGGTCTTCAGCCGCATGATGTTCGACTGGGTCGAAGACCCCGTCGACGCCAACACCCAGACGCTCAACGGCACCACCCCCGGCCAGCGGGCCCAGCTCTCCGCGGTCACCGGCGACTCCGCCGGCGTCGAGCCGATCATCCGCCGTCGCGGCGGCCTGCCCTCGGCCCGCAACGCCGCCCGCAACGCGCCGGTGGTCGGCGCCCCGATCCCCAGCTCGCTGACGCTGTGGGAAAACACCTTCCCGCGCACCCTGCGCGGCCCCAACGACCTGCAGTGGCCCCGCTTCGACATCAGCGACGCCACGCAGTTCGCGCAGTGGCAGCTCTCGTACTTCCTGCAGCCCGCGGTCTGGAATATCAGCGGCGCGCTGGGCGACAACACCCTCAACGCCCCCGCCGTCCGCAACGCGCGCGACGTCTACAACGAGCGTCGCCTGCTCACGACCGTCAACAACAGCGACGAACTGGCCCGTGTGCAGTCGACGCCGGAAGTCGTCGGTACCAGTTCAATCCGGCAGCGTGAGACGGCTGGCTCGGTCGTCGGCCTCTTTCCGGGCGAGCCAAAGTTCTTCCTCGGCGAAATCGAGCAGGTCTTCGACGGCGCCGGCAACTACCTGCCCGGACCGGGAACGCTGCTCGCGCGTCGTCTCGCGAACTACTACTACGACATGCTCGGCGGCCATGTGTGGCCCGGTGCTTCTGTCCCCCCGGGAACGAACTCCACCACCGGCGGCTCGCCCAATGCGGACGTTGCGATTGTCTCGCGCCTCCATCAGGCCTGGATGCTCGCCGTCAACACGATCGCCTTCGCCGCCCCGCACCGTACCTCCGATGGCATGGTCGACACGGTGTTTGCGTCTCCCGGCTCCGGCGAGACTTTCATCGGATACGGACCGCAGCCGTTCATTACCGACGTGATTCTGCACGTCACCCCGTCGGCCAGCGATCCCACGGTCGGCGAGCCTTCTGTCGCGCTGCAGTTGTGGAATCCCAACGATCCGTTCACCGGATCGATTACCACTCCATTGACGACCACGGCCCTCGCCGATTCGCACGCGCTGCGCCTCAGCGAATATGCCATTAGCTTCGGCGGTAACTCCGACCCGCTCAATGCCGCCGCGTTCATCCGCCTGTATCAGCCCGGCGACGCAGTCGACCGCTTGGCGGGACGCCAGTTTCTCACCGTGGGCTTCGGCTCCGTGAGCAATGGCGAGTTCGCGGTCGGTACCGGCTTCGGAGTCTCGGCGCCGGCGAATCTCATTCTTCGTAGCAGCGTCACCATTCCGACGGCCGTTTCAACGCCGGCCGGCGCAACGGTTGATCGGCTCCTCATTCGTCTGTGGCGAAAGGCCGGCGTGAACTATCCCGGCACGCTCGAAAAGTGGTTCCAGATCGATGAGTTCGAAATCACCGAGATTCCGGACACCGACGAGGACAACGACGGCGTCGGCGAAGAGCGCTTCGTTCGCGCTCGTCGAGATGAGCGCGGCGAGTCGTACTTCGGCGCCGATCTGACTACGGGCGTTGACTTCCCCCGATGGCGCTGTGTCACCGCGTTCGAGAACGGCGACCTCAGCCGAAACAACAGCCTGCAGGATGGAACCGATCCTTCGTCGATCATGGCGGAGTTTCTGCCGGGGCCGGGCCCCGGCAGCGCGGACCGAGACGGTCCCACTGTTCCCCTGTACACCATGAACGCCAATGTCCCCGCGACGGCCGCCACCACGATTCAAATCAATGGCGCCCGGCGTCCCGCTTCGTTCCCGACGATTGGGTTCATGCACTTTATCCCGCGCTATTCCCACTTCGAGGGCGATCTGACCGGGCTCGGCTCCGGCGTCACTCCGCCACCCGGCAGTGGCACTGGCAGCGGTGTGGGAACGGGCCCCGGCCCCGGCGGCGGACCGGGAATCGGCCTGACGTTCCAGAATTTCCCCATGGGGAGCTTTCTGCGCGAAGACTGGGTCGTGCATGGATATGACTTTGACCAGTGGCCAGTCGACTTCGGCCACATGCCCATCTTTGACAACAAGCAGGCAGTCGACGCCGACGGCTACTTCGACGACTCACGCGCCGGCGCGATCCCGTGGGGCCTGTTGGTCTACGACTACTTCACCACGCGCAACGTGAGCGACCCCGACAACACCTTCTACCCCTTTGAGAATCCGTTGCAGATTCGCGGGCGCATCAACATCAACACCGCTTCGTGGTGGGTGCTCGCCGGATTGCCGATGATCGCACGCCGCGGCGCGTCGGTGGGCCTGCAGTCGTTCGCCGCCAATACGCCGCCCGCTTTCTGGGCGCCGGCGTCGGGCGTGATGTTCGGCACGCATTCGACCGTTCTGCCCAGCGTGGCCTTTGGTACCGGCCTTTCTGCCACCGACCGCTTTGACGACGTGCGACGCCTCTACGTCTTTGGCAACTACAGCGGAAATCCGCAATTGCGGCTCGGCCCCAACCTGGCGCAGGCCATTGCGAGTCACCGCGATCGCATCCCCTATGCCCCGGACGGCATGGACGTCGCCACTGGGGCTCCGCTGGCCAGCTTCGGCAGCGCCGGCGTGCCCTTTGCGTGGCTGCGTGATGCCGCCCCCCGTAATCTCACCGGCGTTCCGTTAGCGTCCGACAGCAGCTTCCGCATGCAGCCGAACGACCTGCTGACGGGCGACATCACGTCCCCGATCGCGGGCGGTCAGCCTGCCGTTTACGCGACCGCGCAGAACAAAGTGATTCGCCGCGGCGCCGACCCGCTCGGTCCCTCGAGCGACACCGATCCCACGAAGTATGGCTTCGTCACCCTCGGTGAATTGATTCAGGTGTATGGCATGGCCCACGACCGCGATCCGAAGAGTCTGGTCGAGGTCAGGTCGCGCCCGGGCTTCGCCGCACCGAATCCGATCGACCCTCTCACGCCGCAGGTTGCGTATCTCCTCACCGACAATCGGCCCCTGCGCAGCGGCGAAGGCGACTTCATCAAAGCCGTCAGCTACATGGTCCTGCTCGATACGCACTACCTGACCACGCGCAGCAACACCTTCACGGCGTACACGTCGCTGATGGTCAACGACCGCGAAAAGCAGAACCAGAGCGTCCGCTCGCAGGTCACGATGGACCGCACCAACATCCTGCCGCAGCCGCTCTGGATCGACAACGACGGAAACGGCTCGCTCGACACGCTCGTCGCCACCCAGCAGCAGCCCGACACGCTGCCGCAGGTGCTCTCGCGTCGGCAGGTCGGCTACTTCAACGCGCAGTACGACCAGTAGCCCGCGCCGTCGCTCGCTCCGCGAGCAGCAGCGACCTCGCGACCCCTGAAACCTTCCCGCCCGCCGCTCGTCACCTCGGGCGGCGGGCTGCGTTTTTGCCGCGCCGCGGATAGACTCTTTCCGTTCCCAGCGGCACGGATGTCGCGACTGATCCCGCGGAATCGCCCGCTGGCGCAGGGCCTCGCCCCACTGCCGCCGACCGATTTTCGCCGAACGCACGGATGGGTGCTCACCACCATGGCCGATACTCCCCCCACGCTTGAAACACGCCCGCCGCGGAAGCGCGCCGACGCCGGCGAGCACACCACGCCCTCGTCCCGTCCCGCCCCTCGCGGCGGCGAT
>JALHOX010000346.1 GCA_022842805.1 Phycisphaerae bacterium
GACCGATGGATCGGCCACCATTTTTTGGCCAAGCTCCGAAAGGCGGCCCATCAGCACCGGATCAAACAGCTTGTAGCTGCCGTTCACGGGAATTTCGAAATCCGCGGGCACTGCGACATAGTGAAATTCGCACGGGATACGACTGCCCGCGGTCAGCGCCTCGGCCCCCAACTGAAACTCGCGCAGCGTGGTCCGCAAGCCGTAGGAAAGCACCGTATACAGCGCGCGACTTGAGACGGCGACCCACTCCGCGCGGGTCACGCTCGTCTCGGGGTCCAGCTTGCCGTTCACGATCACCCAGATTCGCACGCGCGGCGTCGGCGCGTTCGGGTGGGCTTCGCCAAAGGCCCTCACAACGCTCACGATCTGCTCCCGATCCACGCCGCTGATCGCCTGCTGCGTGCAAGCCCCGTCGGCGTAGAGCGAGTGGTCAATCTCAACCGGGGGAAACGCGCCGGGGATCGCCGCGGACGCGAGCAACGCGCGATGAATGCGCTTCCGATCATTCTTGGCGGCGGCCAGCTCAGCCTCGTGACCGAGATCCCAAACGCGCAATCGGCCCAGGTCCAGGTCGGTCGCGCCGACCAGCAAGATCCGCCCCAACGCGTGCTGCGCCGCGATCTCGCGAACCATCTCGCCCGTCATCTCCCGCTCGATCCGCTCGGCCAGTTTGCGGTTGTCGAAGAACGACGGTCGCCACGGCAGGAAGAAGAAGATGTCGCGGAGAACCACCAGGTCGTCCGTCACCTGCTGATACAACTGGTCAATGCGGCAAATCGACTCATCCGTCCCGACAAACGCGAACGGCGCGATCAGCGCCCCGGTGCTGACCCCGGTGACAACGTCGAACTCCGGCCGTCGCAGCGCGTGCGATTGAACCTGCGACCATCCCTGCAGCAACCCCACCGCAAACGCGCCATACTGCCCGCCGGAGGAGATCGAGAGAATGTCGATCGTCAGCGGCTCATTGCGGCTGAACTTGCTTTCGAGCCGCTTGAGCAATCGCTCGCTGAAGGCTTCGCGCTGCGCAAGCATGGTGCTGGAGTAGACGTGCGAGGCCAGCGAAACCTGGTCGCTCGTGGGCATGAAGATCCGCGTCCCCGGCGCGCACCCGACCAGCAGCGCCAATCCCAACACCGCCGTCAGCAAGCCGCGAGTCGTGAAGCTCGCGACAACACCAGCCGACTTGCTCGCTAAACGCATTCATGCCTCCTACCGATCCCCCGCGGCGTCGCACCAGGCCGCCGACCGGGGAGTGCGGAGAGTAACGCGAGCCGGGGTCGGTTCGAAGCCGCGTTCGCCGGAACTGATCCATGGGCGCTTCGAGACGCCGCCGCGGCGATGGCCGCGCGACGCCCCACAGCGCGGGTTGCCGTCGACCCGATCCAAGGCGACGAAAAGCGACACGAGGCGCGCCGCTCAAAAGCGACACGCCTCGTGATGTCAAAAGAACTGATGCGATCGACAATCGATCGCCGCTGCGCCTCGAGCGACTACATCGAGCCCGAGGTCTTGCCGGCGGCGTGCGCCGTCAGCAGCTTTTCGTAGTGGCCCTTCGGATAGGCGCCGACCACGCGTTCGGTCGGCTGGCCGTTCTGAAAGATCAGCACGGTCGGGATGCTCTGCACGCCATACTTGGCCGCAATGGTCGGGGCATTATCGATGTTGAGCTTGCCGACCTTCACGCGGCCGCTGAAATCGGTCGCGAGCTGGTCCATCACCGGTCCCAGCATGCGGCAAGGTCCGCACCACTCGGCCCAGAAGTCGACCACGACGGGCACCGACGACTGCAGCACTTCCGACTCAAAATTCGAATCTGTAAACGCGAGCGTCGCAGCGCCGGCCATGGGACTTCCTTTCGGGGGTTCAGCGAAATCCAAACTCATCGTCCGTGCTCAAAACACGATTCCTGCGATCGCGACGGACAACGCGATTCTAGGACCCGGCCGCGGCCCGTCAAATTCGCACAACGACGAGCCGAGCAGAGAGATAGATGCGGCGGACCGCATCGTGGTTGCAACGGGCGACCGGAAGGTCCGGTGCCCCGGTCAGAAACGCGTATACCGGCAGAACTTACGCCGCCGCCTTCTTACGCTTGCAGATCAGTTCCATCTGCTTGACCTCTTTGCCGTCGACCATCTTGTAGGCGGTCATCTGAATCGTGTCCGCGTCGACGATCTTGGTGACCGACTTGGTCTTGATGATGTCGCCGCTGCCGCCTTCGACGTTTTCGCCCGTCAGCGTAAAGACCTTGCCATCCGCGTCGCAGGTGCCCTCTTCGCGCGACATGGCGGTGCTCATGCTGTCGACCCAGATCGCGAAATAGGTCTTCCTCGCCACGTCATAGCCCATCAGCTCGGCGCCCTCGAAGTCCATGCCGTCAAACTTCGACTTGTACATGCCATGCAGGTAACGGCCGCCCATCGCCATCTCGCGCGTGAACACGCCCGTGCTGGTCTGCGGCTCTTCCTGGCCCGGCATAAACATCTTCACTTCGCAATCCCACACGCCGACGAACGCCTTCAGGTGCTCATGATGCGGACCCGGCACCATCGTCGGCGGCATGCCGCCCTGTTCGGCCCCGCCGGCGGCCGGAGTCTGGCCGGTGACTTTTTCCGCCGCCTTATCAATCGCCGCCTTCGCCGCGTCCTGCGCGACCTTCTTCGGCTCTTCCGCGGCCGAAGCGAACGCGACCGCAAACACGCACGACACCACCACCGACGCGAACCGCAGACACGACTGACGCATGGGGCGAATCCTCCGTTCCATGCAACCGCCAGCACCAGCCCGACAGACGCCCGCCGCGGCGTGGTGCGATCGGGGCGAAGCATAGCGGCGGCACGCAGTCCGAACAAGTACCAAACACGCAGTCGTGATTCGGGCCCGTTTTCGACCGTTCGAATCTGTCGTTGTTTGTCTGGCCGCCGCCCGGCCGGCAATACGAGCCCGCCGCCGGCGTTTCGCCAGATGTGAGCAACGGATGCGGTTGTGGCTCAGCAGAGGAGCCGCCGCCTGCGGAGTTGTGCCCCGATTTCTCGGACGAAATCGGCCAGCCGTTCCCGCCGATGCGCTAAATAGACCAAAACACCCAACGCATTCAGAGGAGACCCGACATGCGTACGTTCCAACGATCCATCTTCCCCATCGCCACCGTCGCTCTGGGCATCGGCGCGGCGATCGCCGTCGGCTGCGGCATGCCGCTCGGCAACAACGCCGAGGCGCAGAATTCCGCCGGTCAGCTCGTGGCCGGTTCCAATCTCGATGCCGCAACCGCCGACGCCGGCAGCCTCAACGGCCTGATCGCGCTTGGCGCACCCGATGACGCTGGAGAACCCGGCATGCGCCCCGGTCGCGGCCATCGCGGCGGTCGCGGTGAATTCGGCCCCGGCCATCGCGGCGGCGGCCCCGGCCACTTCGGCCCGCGCCTCGCGGAGCGCCTCGGCCTGACCGATGAGCAGAAGACCCAGGCCCGCGCGATCTTCGATGCCGCCAAGACGCAGGCCGACACGCTGCGCCAGACGGCCGTCACGAACACCCGCGCCCTGCTGACGACCGAGCAAATCGCGACGCTCGACGCCGCCCTCGACCGCGCTCGCAGCCGCATGGAGCAGGCCCTCGTCGAAGGCCGCCCGCCGCACCCGGGCCACCGCGCGGTCGGCGTGCGTAAGCTGCTGAACGACCTGAACCTGACCGACGAGCAGCGCACCGCGATCGGCGACGTCCGCAGCGAGCTGCGCACCGCGCTGCGGGCCCTGCGCGACACGACCAAGACGCAGTTCGAGGCGATCCTCACCGAGGAACAGCGCCAACTGCTCGAAACCCTCCGCCAAAACCGCCCCCGCCACCGCGGCCCCGGCGGCCCGCCCCGCGCCGAAGGCGAGATGGACGGCGCCGACGACATGCTGCCGCCCGACGAGGTGGAAATGATCGCGCATGAGCTGGCGATGGCGGACGAATAAGCCGCGCCCCGCCAACCACTTCCGAAACACGACGCCGCGAGCAGACAAGCTGTTCGCGGCGTCGGTGCTTTTCCCCAAAGGTACCCTGACCGACTGCCGAGATGATTTCATTGCAATTCATCGCTCGTACTCTCTATCATGCGGACGATTACGCACGGGAGGAGCAGCGATGATCGCACGAGTTTTAATCTGCGCGGCGATTGGGATGGGGTTGAGCGTCCGGACAGTCGCGGACGATTGTCAATTGGGCTGGAGCGTCCAGGGGCCGATTCCCGGATTAAACGACATTGTTTTTAAGAGCGTCGCTTGGGATCCGGATGGCGCGGGGCCGGAGCCGGAGGCGATCGTTGCATTCGGAAACTTCACACGCGCGGGCGATCAGGCAGCGCGCGGTGCGGCGATCCTGCGAAACGGCGCATGGGAGCCGCTGGGCGAGCTGCGGGGTGAGCCGGACGCCGTTGTCGTTCACAATGGTGAAACTTACGTCGCAGGTTCTTTCCAAGTGTTGGTGAACGGGTCGTTCGTCAACAAGCGGCTCCTGAAGTGGGACGGAACCGCGTGGCGGGTCGTCACTCCGGAGCCGCCGCTGCCCGCCGGGTCGATAAAG
>JALHOX010000347.1 GCA_022842805.1 Phycisphaerae bacterium
CCTTGATATATGTCCAGTCGAAGCGCTCGATGAACGTGCGATGGAAGTGGTTGTCGGGCTGCGACACCGTGCGGTGCATCCGCTTGACCGCCGAGCGAAAGTCGACGTCGAGCGCCCACGGATCGACCTTCAGGCCGGATGCCGTTTCGGTATAAAGCCGATCGCCCAACTTCTCGAAGCCGCCATGCTTGACGTACGCGCCGTGCGCCAGGCCGTTACGAAACGAATGCCACAGCCAGCGCGAATAGGTGTCGACACCGGCCGGCGGGTTCTTCGGCCGATCGGCCCACGAGCGATCCATGAAGCCGGTGACAAACGTATGGAACGCCTGAGCGTTGGTGACCATCGATGACGTGAGAAAGTGCCCCAGCGCCTCGATCGCGCACATCAACGAGTTGCCCCACAGAATCAGCACCGAGGCCTCGCGGTGCGCCTGATGCTTGGGAGAATCGTGCTCGTCCAGCAGGATCGCCAGCGGCTCGAGCACCACCAGATCGTAACGGCGGCGAAAATACTCGAACTTGCCCGCGTTCGACAGCATCTCCAGGCGAGGGCGGTCGTAGTCGATAAACAGGCTCAGCGCCTGCTCTTCGATGACGACTCGAATGCCATGATCCTCTGGCAGCTCGCTCATGGGCGGCTAATTCGGCGATTGCTGAAGTTAAAGCGTTGCTGGCGGGTGGCGGGTAGCGTAGACGGAAGCCGTGGCACACGTTGATGCGAACCGCCTCGCAAGCGACCGTATCCAGCGCTCGCGTTCCCGGCGGTCGCGACTGCGCGTCTCGCTCCATTTGCCCGCATTTACAGCAGGGCATCGTACCACCTGGCGCAGGTCTCTCGCAACGGCCCCGCGAACTTGCCGCGCGTTGTTGCGGTTACTCGCATTGCAACTCGCGACGCTGTCACCTGACAATAGTGGATCGTTTGCTGACTAACCTCGTCGAGCCGCCGCATGACGTCTCCCCGCCCCACGCCGTCGCGAGTTCCCCGTTCGATGGAGCTTTACCACCGCGCGCTGGAAATCCTGCCCGGCGGCACACAGTTGATCAGCCGCCGCCCGACGCGATTCGCCTACGGTGTCTCGCCTGTCTATGCGGCGCGTGCCGAAGGTGCCCGCTTCTGGGATGTCGACGGCCACGAGTACATCGACTGGGTCAGCGGTATCGGGGCGATTGTGCTCGGCTATGCGGATCCCGTGGTCGACGAAGCGGTTCGCGAGCAGATCTGCCTCGGCACGATGTACTCGATCAACCATCCGCTGGAGCTTGAGCTGGCCGAAGCGTTGTGCCAAACGCTGCCGTGCGCCGAGATGGTGCGCTACGCCAAGACCGGGGGCGAAGCGTGCGCCATGGCCGTGCGAATCGCTCGCGGCGTGACTGGCCGCGACAAGGTGCTCGTCTGCGGCTACCACGGCTGGCACGACTGGTACCTGGCCGCCAATCTCGCGGCCGAGTCGAACTTGAGCACGCATCTCTTTCCTGGCATCGAACCGATCGGCGTGCCGGCGGCCCTGGCAGGCACGACCATTCCTTTTGCCTATGGTGACATCGCGGCGCTCGGCCAGTTGCTCGACGACAATCGCGGCCAGGTCGCGGCCGTGATGATGGAACCGCTGCGCTCCGAGGAACCGCCGCCGGGATATCTCGCTGATGTCGCGCGGCTCGCCCACGAGCATGGCGCGGTCCTGGTTTTCGACGAAGTCTCGACCGGCTTTCGCTATGGCCTGGCCGGCGCGCAAGGCTACGTCGATGTCACCCCCGACATGGCAGTGCTCGCCAAGTCGATCTCCAATGGTTACCCGATGGCCGTCGTCGCCGGGCGGCGCGAGGTGATGGAACCCTCGGCCCGCATGTTCATTTCAAGCACCTACTGGAGCGACACGATCGGCCTGCGCGCGGCGCTCACCACGCTGGCCGAGATCAAGCGTCGCGATGTGCCGGCGGGGCTGTGGAAGTTCGGCGCGCGGCTGCAAGCGCGGCTCAACGCGGTCGCCGCCGAAGTGGGGCTCGACGTCCACTGTGGCGGGCTGGCCATTCATCCACACTTGCATTTCGGCGAGACCGACGACGCCACGCGCCGCAAGCTGGCGACCCTCTTTATTCAGGAGATGGCCAAGCGCGGCTGCCACGGTTATGCGTCGTTCTACTTGAACGCCGCCCAGCAAGAAGCGGAATTAGAGCAGACCGCCGCGGCCGCCCGCGAAACGTTCGCCATCTTGGCGCGCGGCCTGGCCGATCGTTCGCTCGACGACTTGCTAGAATGCGACGTGCAGCAGGAACACTTTCGTCGATTGGTGAAGTGACTTGTCGTTTGTTGAAGCGATCGAGCTGCGAAAGGTACCGCGATGACACAAACGAGCGATTGGACTTCGGCGAAACAGGCCTTCGATCGCGACGGCTTCGTGATTGTGCGGCAGTTCTTAAGCCGCGACGAACTGGCCGCGCTCGGCGACGAGCTCGATCGCTACATTCGCGAGGTGGTACCGGGCTTGCCCGAGACTTCGGCTTTCTATCAGGATCGCGCGCGTCCCGAGACGCTCAAGCAGATGCAGCACATGGGGGTCGATCCCTTCTTTCGCGATTACGCCAGGCACCCCAAGTGGACTTCGCTGGCCGCGGCGCTCGTCGGTGAGCCGGCCACTTGCGAGCAGCCCGAGTGGTTCAACAAGCCCCCGGGCGTGGTGCATCCGACTCCGCCACATCAGGACAACTACTACTTCTGCTTAAAGCCGCCAAACGTGGTGACCATCTGGCTGGCGCTCGACGCGGTCGGTGAAGAGAACGGTTGCCTGCGCTACGTGCGCGGCTCGCACTTGGCAGGGCTGCGACCACACGCCCGCTCAAGCGTGCTGGGCTTTTCGCAGGCGATCAGCGACTACGGTCCCGCGGACGAACAGCGCGAAGTCGCCATCCACTTGCAGCCGGGCGATGTCGTCGCCCATCACGGCGAAGCGATCCATCGCGCCGAGCCGAACCGCTCGCGGGATCAGCAGCGCCGGGCGTTCGCCATGGTCTTCCGCGGCGCCAGTTGCCGGCGCGACGAAGAAGCCTTCGCCCGCTACCAGGCTGCCGTCAAACGGCAACACGAGTCACTCGGCGTGGGAAGTTGACGCGCCCCCTTCGCCACGGTGTCTGGAACCGCCGAGCGTGCGACCTGGATCTTGTGCGACGCCCATCGAGGTGGTTCCTGACACTCTCGGCAGCGTGTTGCGGCAGGGCCGAAGGTGTCAGGAACCAACTCGGCACGCGCTAAACACGCAATATCCCGTACGCTCGTCGGTTCCAGACACTTACCAACCCTCACTGCCCCCCCGCTCACGGATCGGTCAAATCCGGCGCCCACGTCGTCGGGCGGATCGGCGGAATTTCGCCCGACGGCGGCAGCGTGGTCTTCGCCGCTTCGCGCAGTTGCGTCGACAGCTCGGCGACCGTCGTGGCTAGCGCCGGGTCTTCGGCCAAATTCTTAAGTTCCTTGGGATCGGCGTCGTGATCGTATAGCTCGCGTCCTTCGCGCCCCTCGTCCCACTCGGTATAGCGCCAGCGCGGCGTCCGCAGGCTGTAGCCATAGAACGGTTCTTGATCGACGCCGACGCGCCGCGCTCGTCGGCCGCCGCGCGTCACCTGGGTGAGCGCCCAGCCGCGCCCCGCCGTCGCTGGGTCGCGTAACATCGGCGTCAGGCTTTGGCCCGGAAGATTCTCAGGCGTTTTCACCGCGCATAGTTCGGCCAGCGTAGGGAACACATCAACGTGCGAAACAGGGGTCGACACCACGGTTCCTTTGCCCAGGCCCGGCGCCGCGATCAACAGCGGCACGCGCGAGCTCTCCTCGAACAGGCTCATCTTCTGCCACAGCCCGTGCTCGCCCATGTGATAGCCGTGGTCGCTCGTGAAGACGATGATCGTGTTGTCGGCCAAACCGAGCCGATCGAGCGCGTCGAGCACGCGGCCGACCTGCGCGTCCATGAAGCTGATCGCCGCGTTATAGGCTTGCCGCGCCTCGCGCCGCTGCTCGTCGGTCATGCGATCCTGCTCGGGCTTGCCGCTCGCCAGGCCGGCAGGCGGAATGTCGGCGCGGTCCTCGGCAACCCCCTGCACCACCGGCATGTCGCTCGTGGGGTGCATGTCGAAGTAGGCTTGCGGCGACACGTACGGCGTGTGCGGTCGAAAGAACCCGACCGCCAGAAAGAACGGGCGATCCTTTCGCTTGGCGCAGCGCTCGAGCACCCACGCGGCATCCTCGGCGTTCAAGGCGTCGGTATGCAGCTCGTCCCGTTGGGGCGACGCGTACCAGCTCAGCGTGCCGCCGAAATTGCCCGGCGTGAACGTGAAAATCTTCGACTCTTCCTCCAAGCGATCGACGCCGGCCGGGTTCAGCTCCAGTTCCCACGAACCGGGATCGTCGTGCCCGTTGGTGCCGATCGAGCGCGGCACGTTGTAATGATAGAGCTTGCCCACGCGGCCGGCGAAGTAGCCTGACAATCGAAACGCCTGCGGCATGCTGTGCTGCTTGGGAATCGTCTGGCGAAACACGACGCCGTTGGCGATCGGAAGAG
>JALHOX010000348.1 GCA_022842805.1 Phycisphaerae bacterium
CGTCGCCCACCCGCTCGCGCAGCACCCCGCGCGACTGCGGACCGAACAACTCACGCAGCTGCATCAACTCCAGCCCCGCCGATTCCAGCGATACCCGGCGCGATGCCGGCTCCATGCGCAGCCGCCACGCCGCCGCCCCCTCCTCGGTCGGCGTCAATGTGATCTCATAAGCCCCCTCCGTCGCGTGCCGCGCGGCGAACCCCACGGAAAGCCGCTCCACCAAGCGCGCCCGCTCCCCCGCCACCGCCGGTCGCCAAAGCTCGATATGCGCCCGCTCCGCCGCCAGCGTCGGAAAACCGCGCGGATCGATCCACCGCGCCGGCAGTTTCATCCGCAACACCCCGATCAGCGTCTTGAGCGCGTCGCCGTCAGGCGGCGGCGTAAACGGTAGATCCACCCGAATCGCCGCATTCTCCAGCGTGAACTGCTGCGACTTGTCCTTGCGCTGTAGTAGCTCCGACAGCAAACCGCCCACCCGCGCCTTGTCCACCCGCAGCGACGGCAGCACTCGCGCATCCTCATGCGCGCTCGCCGCCGGATCGCGAAACTCCAGTTGAACGTCGTCCAGCTCAATCGCGTCCGGCCAGACCCAGCGAAGATCGGTGTAGATCAGATGCAATCCCGGATGAGCCGCGACGATTTTGTCCAGCCGCGCCCGCAGCGCCTCCGGTCGCGTAAACCACCACAGCGCCGCCCCCAGTCCCATCGCGAGCACGACGCTCCCCAGCAGCGCCCGCCCCGCGAAGCGCAGCCAGCGACGACCTTTCCTAAGGCGAGCGGGGACCATCCTTGCGCAAAGGCTCCATGCGGCTTCGATGAACATCTCGCATGTTACACTCCGCCGACTCGCGCGATCAGTTGCGCGCGATCGATGGCATGCTTCCGCGGCTCGCCGCAGTCTCATGCCGTTCATCCGTCGGCGCACCGCGCGCCTTCGTGGTTCAGACAAGGTCAATCAGCGAAACGGAGTTCGCTGGAGTGGGCATGACGCAACGCAATCCGCTGGGGTCAGTATCGCCAGGCCCGGTCGCCGCGCTGCCCCCGCTCCTGCTCGCCGTCGCGCTGCTCGTCGCACCGCTCGCCCGTGCCCAGTTGACCCAGTCCGCTCCCGTCGAGCAACCGGCCACCGCCCCCACCCGCCAGATCCCCGCCGCCCTCCCGACCGTCGCCGAACTCGACGCCCGCGTCACGCAGATCGAGGCCGACGCCGAGCTGGCGCCCGACATCCGCTCCGAACTGATCGCCACGCTCCGCAAAGTGCAGGACCAGCTCCGCGCCATCACAACATGGAGCGACAAGGCTGCCGAATCCACCGCCGCCATTCAACGCGCTCCGAGCGAGCTGGACGAGCTCCGCACTCAACTGGCCGAGGCCGAAAAGCCCGCCCCGAAAATCGATCAATCCCTCCCGCTCGACCAGCTCACGCCGCAGCTCGCACAGGAGGAGTCCGCCCTCCGCGACGCCCAAGCCGAGGTCGACCGGCGCAGCGCCGAGGAGCGCACCCGCGCCGAGCGGCGTCAGCAACTCGCCGATCTGATCGCCGCCGCCAACCAACGCCTCGCCGCCGGCGAAGCCGCCCTGCCCGGCCCGCCCGCCGCCATCCACCCCGCTCTGGCCGACGCCCGACAGACTCTGTCGCTGGCGACCGCCGAGGCCGCCCGAACCGAGATTCGTGCCTACGAGGAGGAGCTCCGCGCCATCGTCGCCCGCGCCGAGCACCCCGCCGTCCGCTCTCAACTGGCCCAAACCCGCAAGACCCGCATCGAATCGCGCGTCTCCGCGCTGCGCGAGCTCGTCAGCACCAAGCGCCAGGTCGATATCGCTCGCCAACAGGCCGCCGCCGATGAGTCGGTGCTCGACTCCGACCCGCCCGCCATCCGCAGCTTCGCCGAACAAACCGCCGCCATGATCCAGGAGCGCGCCCGCCTCGCCGCCCGCATCGACGGCGTCCGCTCCACCATCGCCGCCACCGACAAGCGCGCCGCCGATTTCAAGCGCGTCTTCGAGCGCGTGCAGCAGATGGTCCGCGACCCCAATCTTGCCGACCTCATCGGCCCCGCCGTCGCCGGCCTGCGCCAGCGGCTCGACGAATTGCGCACGCTCGAACGCGAGATCCGCGCCGATCAGGTCGCACTGTCCGATGCCGTCCGCCGCCAGAGCGATCTCGCCGACGAGCGCCTCGAACTCGCCGATCTCGACGCCCGCGTCGCCGAGCTGCTCGAGACGCAGATCGGCCCCGCCTCGCAACAGGCGAACCTGCAATCACGCACCCGCCGCCTCGTCGAGACCCGCCGCCGCGCCGTCGACGAGCTTTATCGCGACTACGAAACATTTATCGAGCAGCTCGGCGGCATGGGCCTGCTCCAGGCCCGCCGCACACTCCACGCCAATCTCTCCCTCGCGCACGACTTCGCCGCCCGGCTGACGCTCTGGTATCGCAGCGACGACCCCATCACCGCCACCCGCCCGCCGCACGCCCCACAGCGCCTGCTCGGGCGCGCCCCGGCTTTGCTGCAACACACCGTCGCCGACATCACCGCCAACCCCGCCGCCTGGATTCTGCTCCTCGCCGGCATCCTCGTCGTCCTGCGCACGCAATGGCTCTTCCGCGGCCGCTTGCGGCAACTCGCCTCCCGCGTCGCTAAGGTTCAGACCGACAGTTTCGCCTGGACCATCCGCGCCCTGCCCCACACCATCGCCCTCGCCCTCCCCGCCACACTCGCGCTCGTCTGGATCGCCTGGCGCCTGGGCGAAATCGCCATCAACGCCCCCGCCCCCGACGACATGCTCGCCCGCGCCATCAGCCAGGGCGCCTGGGCCGCCGCCACGCTGACCTTTCCTCTGGCCTTCATTCGCCAGCTCTGCCGACCTGCCGGCCTCGGCGACGCCCATTTCCGCTGGGATGCGTCCAACCTCGCCAAAGTCCGCTCGCGCCTGATCCTCTTCACGCCCCTCGCCCTCGGCCTCACCTTCTGCACTCACGCCGCAAACGCCATCG
Source organism: Phycisphaerae bacterium (assembly GCA_022842805.1). Lineage (GTDB taxonomy): Bacteria > Planctomycetota > Phycisphaerae > UBA1845 > Fen-1342 > JALHOX01. The sequence continues at coordinate 2,999 of JALHOX010000348.1, forward strand.
AAGAACCCGACTGGCGCGAATTCGTCGGCCGACTCGCCTTTCTCGCGCTCATGCTGCTCATCGCCCTCTTCGTCGAGACGCTCGTCCGCCCTACCAGCGGCCTCTTCGCCAACGCGCTCCGCCGCAAGCAGCACGGCCGAATCTATCACACCCGCTGGCTCTGGTATCTCGCAATCGTCGCGATCCCGATCGCCCTGCTCATCGCCTCCTCCGTCGGCTATCACTACACCGCCCAGGAGCTCTATCGCCGCTGCCTCGCCACGCTCTGGCTCATCCTCGCCATCGTCCTGCTCTACGCTCTCGCCTCCCGCGCCCTCTTCGTCGCCCGCCGCCAGCTGGCCCTCGAACAGGCCCGCAAAAAGCGCGAGGCCATGACCGCCGACGCCGCCCGCAACGACCCCGACGCCGCCCCCAAAGTCGAAGTGACCGAGGAACGTCTCGACGTCGTCACCCTCGGCGAACAATCGCAGCAACTCCTCCGCAGCGTCTCCACCCTCGCCACCCTGCTCGGCGCCTGGCTGATCTGGTCCGATCTGCTCCCCGCTCTCGGCTTCCTCCAGTCCTATACCCTCTGGACCGACACCAGCCGCGCCATCGAAGTCGGCGGCGCGACGCAATTCGAAAAAGTCACCGCCCTCGACGCCGCCCAGGCCATCCTCTACGGCGTGCTCACCTACCTACTGGTGAAAAATATCCCCGCGTTGCTCGAGATCACGCTCCTCCCGCGCATCACCGCCGACCACGGCGCGCGCTACGCCATCTCCGCCGTCACGCGCTATGTCATCGTGCTGGTCGGCATCCTCGTCATCTCCGCCGAGCTCGGCTTCGGTTGGTCGCGCGTCCAATGGCTCGCCGCCGCCATCACCGTCGGCCTCGGCTTCGGATTACAAGAGATCTTCGCCAATTTCGTCTCCGGCCTGATCCTGCTCTTCGAACGCCCCGTCCGCGTCGGCGACACAATCACCGTGAACAACGTCAGCGGCGTCGTCACGCGCATCCGCATCCGCGCCACCACCATCATGGACTGGGATCGCAAAGAGCTGGTCATCCCCAACAAAGACCTCGTCACCGGCTCGGTCGTCAACTGGTCGCTCACCGACCGCAGCCTGCGACTCATCATCCCCATCGGCGTCGCCTATCGCACCGACCTGCGCCTCGCGACGCGCCTCCTGGAGGAAGTCGCCGCCGCCAATCCGCGCATCGCCGACGACCCGGCGCCAAAGGGCTATCTCATCAGTTTCAACGACAGCAACGTCAATATCGAGCTGCGCTGCTATCTCAAAGACCTCGACGACATCGTCATCGCCCGCAGCGAGCTCATGACCGCCATCGCCGACGCCTTCCGCGCCGAAAACGTCGAAATCGCCTTCCCGCAGCTCGACCTCCACCTGCGCGCGCTCCCGCCCGACCGCGCGCTGCCCCTCGCCAAGTAGCGGCCTGCGAACCCACGATCCGCCGAACGAAGCAACAGCCGGGTAACACAGCACTGCAAGCCGTGCGTCTCTTCAGTCGGAAAAACCCCACTTGCGCCACGACTCTGCGAGCCG
>JALHOX010000349.1 GCA_022842805.1 Phycisphaerae bacterium
GCCCATGCCCGCCCCCAGCAATCGCGGCGACGGCCCCGTGCCCGCGGCCCCGATCGTGCGCAAGATGGCCCGCGAAATGGGCGTCGATCTCAACGCCGTCCAAGGCACCGGACCGCACGGCCGCGTGTTGAAGGAAGACGTCGAACGCTATTCGCTCGGCCATCGCGGCGTGAGCGGTGGCGCTGCCGCCGGCGTCATGGATAACGGCGCTGCCGGCGCCGGAGCGGGCGTGTTCGTGCCCGGCGAAGAGCTGCCCGATTTCTCGCAATACGGCCCGGTCCGTCGCGAGCCCGTGGCGCAGATTCGCAAGACCATCGCCAAGCAGATGACCCGCGCCTGGCTGAACGTGCCGCGCGTCACCCACGGCGAAGAGGTCGACATCACCGATCTGGAACGCAATCGCAAGCGCTTCAACGAAAAGCTCAAGGACGGTCAGGCCAAGATGAGCGTCACGGCGATCGTGATGAAGGCCGTCGCCGTCGCGATTCGCGATTATCCGAAATTCAACGCCAGCTTCGACCACAACCGCAACGAGATGGTCTTCAAGGAATACGTCAATCTCGGCGTCGCGGTCGATAGCCCGCGCGGGCTGGTCGTGCCCGTCGTGAAGGATTGCCACGTAAAGTCGCTGCCGCAGATCGCGGCCGACCTCAACACGCTCGCGGCCAAAGTGCGCGACAACAAGATCGAGATCAGTGACCTTCGCGGCGCGAGCTTCACTGTCACCAACGTCGGCGCGCTGGGCGGCACCTTTGCGACGCCCATGGTGAACTACCCCGAGCTGGCGATCCTGGGCATGGCCAAGGCCGCCCAGAAGGCGATGGTCATCGACGGCGAAATCGTCCCGCGGCTGATGCTGCCGCTGTTCATGTCGTTCGACCATCGCGTGATCGACGGCGCCGATGCGGCGCGGTTCTGCAATGAGCTGAAGGACATGCTTGAGAATCCGTTGCGGCTGCTGAGCGCCTAGCGTTCTCCGGCCCAGAAACAGTGTCAGGCGACAAGGTGTCACGTGTCAGGTCTTCCTGCCACGCGCCGCCTGTCCCGACGACGTTCGATAGCGAAACCTGACACCGGGCACCTGTCCCCTGACACTGCCCATTCGCCCGTAATTTTGACTCGGAGCAACCATGGTTGTCGGCGAACTGACCGAAGAAACACAACTGCTCGTCATCGGCGGCGGCCCCGGCGGATATGTCGCCGCGTTTCATGCCGCAGACCTCGGTGTGCAGACCATGATCGTGGACGATTCGCCGCTCCTCGGCGGCGTCTGTCTGCGCGAGGGCTGCATCCCCTCCAAGGCGCTGCTGCACGTCGCACACCTGATCGAAAGCGCCGGCGAGGCGTCGCACTTCGGCATCGGCTTCAACGCCCCCAAGATCGACGTCGACAAGCTCCGCAGCTGGAAGCAGTCGGTCGTCGATAAGCTCTGCGGCGGCGTGAAGACCCTCGCCGGCAAGCGCGGCGTGCGCGTCATCACCGGCCGCGCCACCCTCGAAAACAACAAATCGGCCCGCATCCACGGCGCCGAAGTCTCGCGCGTGAAGTTCAAGCAGTGCATCATCGCCACCGGCTCCAGCATCAAGCGGCTGCCCGAGTCGCTCGTCCCCAAAGACTGCTGCATCGATTCGACCGGCGCGCTCGAACTCAAGGACATCCCCAAGTCGCTGTTGGTCATTGGCGGCGGATACATCGGCCTTGAGCTGGGCCAGGTCTACGCCGCGCTCGGCTCCAAGGTCACGGTGATCGAGGCCCTCGACCGCATCCTCGCCGGATGCGACGAAGACCTCGCCCGTCCGCTGATCGCCCGACTGAAAAAGCAGTTCGCCGCCATCCACACCGGCGCCAAGCTCGAAGGTTGCACGCAAACGAGCCGCGGCGTCGAGGTCAAGTTCAGCAAGGGCGGCGAGGCTCACAAGGAAGTCTTCGAGAAGGTGCTCGTCTCGGTCGGTCGCTCGCCCAACACGCGCGACATCGGCCTCGAAAACACACAGATCAAGGTCAACGACCGCGGCTTTATCGCGGTCGACGCCCAGCGTCGCACGGCCGAGAAAAACATCTTCGCAATCGGCGACGTCGCGGGCGACCCGATGCTGGCGCACAAGGCCAGCCGCGAGGGCATCGTCGCGGCCGAAGTCATCGCCGGGAAGAACAGCGCGTATGACGTGCGCGCCGTGCCCGCCGTGGTCTATACCAGCCCGGAAGTGGCGTGGTGCGGCCTGACGGAGAGCGAGGCCAAGCAGGCGGGCAAGGAAATCAAGGTCGGCAAGTTCGGCTGGGGCGCCAGCGGCCGCGCTATCGCGATGGGCCGGCCCGAAGGACTGACCAAGGTCATCGCCGATCCAAAGACCAACCGCGTCCTCGGCGTCGGCATCTGCGGCGAACACGCCGGCGACCTGATCGCCGAAGCGGTCCTCGCCATCGAAATGGGCGCGACCGCCGAAGACCTCGCCATGACGATCCACCCGCACCCCGCGACCTCCGAAACGATTATGGAGGCGGCGGAAAGCGTGTTTGGCCACGCCATTCACGCGATGAAGTAGCCACAGGGCGTTTCAACGAACCGCTCGGCGTCAGCAAGCGCGACGCCGGGCGACTCGCCGCGAGATCCCGTTCAGACCGCGTTCGCGGTCGCGCGGCCGAGGCTGGCCCAAGTGGCGACGGCTTGCACCAAAGCCGACTGATGGATGGGCTTGCTGAGAAAATCGTCGCAGCCGTTGCTGGTTGCCTTGGCGCGTTCCTCGCTCATCGCGTGCGCGGTGAATGCGAGGATGGGCGTGGTTACGCCTTCGCTGCGTAAAAGTCGGGTCGCGGCGAGGCCGTCCATTCCCTGCATGCTGATGTCCATCAGAATCACGTCGAATCCGTCGGCGTCCCCCACGCCCGCGGCGCGTGCTCGGCGAACCGCCCGAATCCGGTCCACAGCCGCTTGACCGTCGCAGACGATGGCCACTTCGGCGCCGGCCCGCTCCAAAAATCGCTTGAAGAGCAGCTGATTATCCGGAGAGTCTTCGGCCAGCAGAACGCGAACGCCCTGAAGGCTGTTCGCTGCGATGGGCGCGGCCGCGGCGCCCGCGCCTCGAGCGTGATCGTTGCCGCAATGGCCGTTCGTGGCCGCGGGCGATGAGAGGGCGGTGGTGGCCCGAATGATTGGCAGCTCAACGGTAAACGTGCTGCCCGTCCCGGGGCGGCTTTCGACGCTGATCGTGCCGCCCAGCATTGTGGTCAGCCGCTCGCAAATCTTCAGGCCCAGACCCGTGCCGCCAAACTGCCGGGTCGTGCTGTGATCTTCCTGCTCAAACGGTCGGAAGATTCGCTCGATGTTCGCCGGATTGATTCCAATTCCGGTATCGCGGACGGCGAAGCGAATGGCGGGGGCGGCCTCGGCTCGCTCGGCGACCTCGACCGACACCTCGACACCGCCGGTCTGCGTAAATTTGATCGCGTTCCCGATGAGGTTCATCAGAATCTGGCGCAAGCGCACCGGGTCGCACATGATCGTCTCGGGCACGGGGCCGCGCGTGACCCTGCTGAGTTTGATGTGTTTCTCCGCCGCGCGAATCGATAAGAGCGATATCGCGTCGTCCACGATTCGCAGCGGTTGCGTCTCGACGCGATCAATCGCCAGCTTGCCCGCTTCGATTTTGGACAGATCGAGGATGTCGTTGATGATCGCCATGAGGTGACCGCCGTTGCGCCGAATCGCATCCACCGCTTCGGACCGCAGTTGCTCGCCCGCCTCGTTCCCCAATAGTTGCGCATAGCCCAGAATCGCGGCCATCGGCGTGCGTATTTCGTGGCTCATGTTCGCCAGGAACTCCGACTTGCTCGCATTCGCCGCGGCCGCCGCCTGACGCGAGCGCACCAGTTCCTGCGTGCGCTTCGCGACCAGCCGCTCGAGTTCGGCATTGCGACTGCTGAGTTCATCACGGAGTTGGCGCTGCAGGCGCACGGCGCTGAACGAAATGCTGAAATCGCTGAGGCGCATGCAGAAGCGCCAGGTCCAGATGTTGAGCACAACCAGACAAAACACCACAAGACGGTACGCCGGCCAGAAAAACATCAACACCGATGCGAGATAGCCGCAGACAGCGCACCAGAGAAAAATCCAAGCCAGGTCCATCAGCTTGTCGTTGCGATCGCTGCGCGCCTCGGCGACATAACATTGCCGCCAAAACAGCAGGATTCGCATGTAGCCGATCACTACCCCGGCGCACAGTACGATCGTGGCGATGATCCACGGCCAGTCCGGCGTACCCCCCGCCGTCTGCATGCAATACATCCGTGGGGTGTAATGGCCGAAATTAGTGAAGTAATCCAAAAATGTGCCGGTCAGCGGTGCAGTAGGGTGCCCGCATTCCATGCCCATGACTTCCGACATGCAGTTTCTCTCTCGACGGCGGACGAGCCGAACATCCCGACATCCTATCGGCTCATTCAATCTGCCGAGGCGATTTGCGTCGCAGCCCGCGGTTAAATGTCAAATTACAAACAGATAACAGGTTTGTAAGACCCGTTCGGTGGGGCTGT
>JALHOX010000350.1 GCA_022842805.1 Phycisphaerae bacterium
GGCCAAGCTGCTGGGTACGTCCGCGTCGCTGGAGCGCAGCCGCATCTACGCCGAGGCGATTCAGGCGGCGGCGGCCCGCGACGCGACCGGCGGTCTGGCCATGCCGATCGATGTTCGGCCGCGATTGCTCTACAACCCCAATCTGACGAGCGCGTACTTTTTCGTGCCCGCGCTGGTCGGCATCATTCTGCAGAACGTGGCCGTGTTTCTCACCGCGTTCGCGGTGGTGCGCGAGCGCGAGTTGGGCACGCTGGAGCAGCTCTTCGTGACGCCCGTCAGCCCGACCGGTCTGCTCCTCGGCAAACTCACGCCCTATGCGATCCTCGGCGCGCTGGAGACGCTGATCGTTCTGTGCGTGATGGTCTTCATCTTCGGCGTGCCGATTCGCGGCGATATTCTGCTGCTGCTGGCGCTCAGCGGCTTGTTTCTGCTGACGGCGCTGGGTTTGGGGCTGTTGGTGTCGACCATCGCGCGGACGCAGGTGCAGGCGATTCAGGTGGTTTTCCTCATCGTGCTGCCTTCGGTCCTGCTTTCGGGCTTTGTCTTTCCGCGCGAGACCATGCCCGCCGCCATCTACCCCTTCAGCTTTCTGATCCCCGCGACTTACTTCGTCGAGATTTTGCGTGGGGTGATCGTGCGCGGGGCGACAGCGGTTGATCTCGCGCCGCATATAGCCGGCCTCGCGATCTGCTGCGTGATCAGCCTGAGCCTGAGCCTGCTGCGGTTTCGCAAGCAGCTTGATTAAGCCAGGCGCCACCAGCAACGCCGCTTGCGACGTGCGCCGACGCCTGAGTCGCTTCGAACTCCGTTCCATAGCGCTCTTGGAGACGCGAATGCCGACGGCTCCGAGTTGGGACGGGTTGGCGTTTCGAGCATGCGCTTTGCGGCGTGACAACGCGCGATTGCGCAAAGCGGAGCACCCGCCGAACACGGTACGCTTTGCGCAAGTTCATCCGACAGGAGACTTGACCATTATGCATGTGCACCTCGCCTTCGCCGCGGCTTTCTTTGCTTTCCCCAGCTTGCTGCAATCAACCATCGCTCCGCCATCAGGCGCCGACGGAGCGACCCCGGCGGGCGTTGCGACCGTGGCGCCGCCGGACGCCCCCACGGCGCCGGGCGAACCAGCACACGATCTCTCGGTGCAGATCAGTGCGTACGTTCGCCGGGTCTATCAGGATCGCGCCGGTTACCTGTGGTTCGGCACGAACAGCGATGGAGTGTGTCGTTATGACGGGAAGTCGCTGGTCTATTTCGGGGCGAAGGATGGATTCGCCGGAGATGCCGTTCGCGGCATCGTTCAGACCGGCGACGGCGCGATGTGGTTCGCGACGGACAACGGCGTCTGCCGTTACCACGATGGCAAATTCGCCACCTATACCGAAGCCGACGGCCTGAGCTCGAACAATACATGGAGCATGATGCTGGACCGGGGCGGCACGCTCTGGATCGGCACGATCGGGGGAGTCTGTCGCTATGTCGACGCCGCCAAGGAAGAAGCACGTCGCGAAAAGGAGTCAGGTACGCAGAACAGCAAGCGCTTCGAATCCTTCCCGATCCCGCGCTCGGGAATCGAAAAGCCCGAGAGCCGTTTTGACCCCAAGCTGGTTTGGTCGATGTACGAAGACCGCGACGGTCACATCTGGTTCGGCACCGACGGCGACGGCGCACGCCGATTCGATGGCAAGACCTTCGCCACTTACACCACCAACGACGGCCTAGGCGGCAATCAGGTCTGGTGCATTAGCGGTGATCGACAGGGCCGCATCTGGCTCGGCGGCGAGGCCGGCGGCGTGACCTGCTTCGATGGCAAGACGTTTCGCAACTTCCGGGCCAAGGACGGGCTCGGCAACGACCGTGTCTACACCATGCTCGAGGACAAGTCAGGCAATTTATGGTTTTCGACACTCGGCGACGGTGTCAGCCGTTACGACGGCAAGTCGTTTACGGTCTACCGACAGCTCGGCGGTCTGCACGGCACCCACGTCCAAAGCATCTTGGAGGACACACACGGCACATTGTGGTTCGGCTGTTCGGGCGGTCTGTTTCGATTCGATGGGACATCATTCGTCAATGTGACCCGCAAAGGCCCTTGGCAATAGCGAAAATCAGCCGCCGCGCCCCATGCGTTTCGCCCGTCTAATCCGGGCGCTCTGCGCGGGTGCCGCACCGGTCGCGGAGGCAGCGACCAACGACGCCGCCCGCTACACCCGCGTGAGCTCATCCGTCATCGCCGCCCCGTGGTTGGCGTAGCGCTCCGCGTCAAAGACATCCACGTCGCCGCGCCGCACCAGGGTGGCGAGGCTGCGCTCGAGGGTGCACATACGCTGTTCGCTGGTGTCGGCGTTCTGCGTCTGCAGGATCGAGTAAATCTGCTCCAGCTTGAATTGGCGAATCAGATTGCTGACGGCGTAGTTGTTGTGCAGCACTTCCATCGCCATCACGCGGCCCTTGGTCGCGGCCTTGCTTAACAATTTCTGCGTGATGACATAGCGCAGCCCCAGCGATACCTGATAGACGATCTCCTCGCGGCGATTGGCGGGGAACATGTCGAGCAGGCGCGTAATCGTGCCCACTGTGTCGCGCGTGTGCAGGGCCGAGAAGACGAGGTGGCCGGTCTCGGCGGCCGTCAGCGTCCACATGGCGCTTTCGGCGTCGGTCATTTCGCCGATGAAGATGATGTCGGGGTCTTCGCGCATGGCGTCGCGCATGCCCTGCTCAAAGGTCGCCACATCGCGGCCGATGGTGCGCTGGCTGATGATCGCCTGATCGCTCACCAGCCGATATTCGGCGGGGTCTTCCAGCGTGATGATGCGACAGGCGCGCGTGGCGGCGATGCGCTGCAATAGCGAGGCGATCGTGGTTGATTTACCGGAGCCGGTCGCGCCGGTCACCAGCACCAGCCCGTGCGTCAGCTTGATGATGTCTTCGTAGACTTTGTTGGGAAAGCCGATGTTCTCGACCTCGGGGATGCGCGTATCGAGCGCGCGCATGGCCATCGCCACGCCGTCGGAGTCAAAAAAGACGTTGATGCGGATGCGCACGTCTTCGATGAGGCTGCTGCTGTTGACGCTGCGGCGGTCGTGCAACACCTGCAACTGCTCGGGCGTGAGCAGCGAAAAGATCAGCGCTTCGGTGGTGGCCGTATCGAGCGGCGGGCTGGTCAGCTTTTTGAGCTGCCCGTCGACGCGGTAGATCGGCGGTTCGCCGACTTTGAGATGCAGATCGGTGACGCGATGGACGCCGTGGCGGCGGAACGACTTGATCAGATCGCGCATGCTCATGCGCTGCGTTTTGCCGGCGACATAGACCTTGCGGTCGACGGCGGCCTCGTCGGCGGGCGTGATCGGGGCGCCGGCGTCGGCGTTCAGCTCGGCGGACGGATCGAGATGGTCATTCATCGCGGCCCCTCGCGTGGTTCGCGGGTCGAGTGGATAGCGAAGGCCGCTGGCGGCGATCGCTCGATTCCGGTGCATTATATGAGCCGCGAGCACCGGGGCGGAGCGAGCGGCGCGCGGGTTTGCGCAGCCGGCGCGAGACTGTTTCACGTGAAACAGCTTTAACGCATGAGCACCACGCCGCGGCGCGAATTCTGATCGGCAAGCGCTGGCGGGTTGAGCGCGGCGCACATTACAATGCTGTAATCAGAGGGTCGGGGCGAGTCGCCCCGGTTGCGGAGAACCTGTCTAAGCCGTCTACGCCGGGCGAATACCATGGCCTTTCCGCTGGACGATGACACATTGCACGGCCTGTCGGGCGGAGAGATGTCGCCCGACCCGGCGCCGATGCGAATTCGGGGAGCGAACGTCGTGAACAAAGCGATCATCGCGATCGTCTTCGGCTGCTTGTTTTTGCTGGCTGCGCTCTCCGCGGTCATCATCGCGCTGCGCTGCCTGTGGGGCGGCGTATTCGAGAACACCGAGCCGCTGCGCGCGGTGGCGGGCTTCTTCGGCAGCGTGCTGATTGCGATCATCGGCTGCCTGGCGGGGTGGCGGTTTATCAGTCGGGCGTGATAGTCACGTCTTAACGCCGATGGCGTGCCCCGGGCGCTCGACTGGCCATCGAGCCGTGACCTCGACTGTGGAGATGGCGGGAAAGGGCGCAGTTCCTTGCGATCGGTGACCACTCAAGTCCGAGCGATTGCGAGAGCGCTGGGCTGGCCGCGACCGCGCCGATTCTCACACCGCATTCGCGGAACGAACACGCCCATGGAAATCGTCTGGTATGAATCACATCTTGACCGGCACGTGTATCTGCAGATCAACGTCGAGCCGGAATTGCGGGCCGCAGTCATCGCAATCCGCTACAGGCTATGCACGGGATGGATCGCCGTTGAAAATTTCAGTGCTGGCTGGAACCAGCTACCCAATGCATCAAAGTTGGATGCGAGCAATTTTGATAGTCGCGAAGCACGAGCCAGGTTCCGACGCATCTATCCAGAGTGCACTCGCTTTTCTTGGGCCCGAATCCGTCGTGAGGGATTCCCGGTCGCGCACGCGCCGGGTCCGCCATAGACT
>JALHOX010000351.1:0-2008 GCA_022842805.1 Phycisphaerae bacterium
TGCTCTTCCGATCTACGAGGGTGAGTTTTGTCGCGGCGAGTTCGGTGAAGGCGATGTGGCGGAGGCCTTCGGCGATTCGTCGGCCGAAGCCGAGGCCGCGGGCGTGGGGGGCGACGATGACGTGGCCGATCCAGAAGTGGTGGGGCTGGAGTTCGAAGGGGTTGACTTCGCCGTAGGCGACGATGCGGTCGGGGGCGGCGGCGTTGGGATTGGTTGCGAGGAGGACGCGCGGGCGACCGGCGGCGGCGATCCAGGATGCGACGCGCGTGGCGGGGAGGGGGGGGTGCGTTTGCGGCGCGGTCCAGAGGGCTTCCTCGGGGCTGGAGATCCAGGAGGCGATGAGCGCGGCGTGGGTGGGCGACGCCGGCAGGAGGTCGGGGGGATCGATCGGCGAGGAGGACATCGCGGGGGGATCGTAATAGCGAATAGCGAATTTCGAATAGCGAATTGAAGGCGAATGCAGAATGCACAGAAAATTCGGGCCGCCCGTTGGTTTGCGGCGGCGCGGGCAGCTGGTGGGGAGAGCGTAGCGCGAGGCGGAGCCTTGCGCTACGAACGCGACGAACGCTACTTCGAGCTGTTGAGCCAGCCTTCGAGGGCGGCGCGGCGGAAGGTGAAGTTGCCGGGGCGGGCGAATCCGCCGCGGGAGAGGAAGCTGTCGCGGTCGATGATGACCTGGATCAGCTGATCGCCGCCGCCGGTGCCGAAGAAGCCTTCGGGGCGAAGCTGGCGGCCGAAATCGATCGGGGGCGGGATGATCGGGAAAGTGTTGAGGCGGTCGCGGACGATGTTGCGAAACTCGTTGCTGGCGTTGGGGTCGCGGAGGTTGAGGAAGGTGGTGTTGCCGGAGCCGACGTCGACGATGCCGATGCCGTCGTTGCGGAGGCGGTTGAAGGCGATTTCGTAATCATCCTGGCCGAGGAGGTCGGCGAGGGCGACGTTGCGGCGGAGTTGGGCTTCGTCGCACCAGATGCGCATGGCGTTGGTGACGGCTTCGCCGGGCTTCACGGTGCGCAGGTCGCCGGTGATTTTGTTGAGGGCTTCGACGAGGCCGCGATCGAGGAGGAAGATTTCGAAGCGGTCGGTGGAGCGCTCGTAGAAGAGGCCGAAGTTCCAGGTGCCCTTTTTGGAGAGGGTGGCGACGGGCGAGTCGACGGTGAAGTCGCTGCGGAGGCCGCCCTCGGCGACGCCGGCGCGGATGCGTCCGTAGCCGACGCCGACGCGGACCTTTTTGACCTCGGTGGTCTTGCTGAGTTCGCTGAGGATGAGCGCGGAGACGGGGTCGATGACGACGGCGCTATAGGGCTCTTCCTCGCCGATCTGGAGCTTGGCGGATCCGCCGATGCCGGTGCGGATCTGGGTGAGGGCGGGGAGCTTGTCACCGACTTTGAGGGGCTTCCATTCGCCGGCCTCTTCGATGCGATAGGCGGCGTCGCCGTTGGTTTCGAGGACGGTGGCGAAGATTGCGCCGGGGTCGGCCGGGGTGGTGGTGGTGTTCGTGGTCGCGGGGGTGGTGATTTTGGGGGCGGTCGGCGGCGTCGGCGCCGGGGGGGTTGAGCCGATGGGCTGCATCGTGCCGGTGGTTTGGGCGCCGGCACAGGCGACGAGCCAGGCGGCGAAGGTCAGAGAAAAACGGCGGCTGGGGGCAGCCAGACGAGCGGCAACCAGAGACATGTCATTCTCCCAAGCGGACGGGCCGCGGCAGCGGGCACCAATTCTATCTTTCGGCGTTTTCAATCGCCGGTCAAATGGGAATGGTACGCGAAAATGGAATGGGGGGTGGACGAGGGGCACGGCCTGCCGTGATCCATGCTAGCCGGCGGGACTACGCGCTATTTGCCGCGCGTGAGGTCGCGGAGGGCGTCTTTGCCGATCCAGCGGGCGGCGGCGTTTGCGGACTCGGAGAGGCGGCGGGCGAGTTCGATGGCCGGCTTGCGGAGGGAGGGGTTTCGTCGGCCGATGGAGCGGAGGGCCCAGCTCACGCCTTTCTTTACGAAGTTGCGATCGT
>JALHOX010000351.1:2018-4503 GCA_022842805.1 Phycisphaerae bacterium
GCGGTGAGGAAGGGTTCGTCGGGGGCTTTCTTGTCGTGCAGCGCGAGGCTGGCGAGCAGCGCGAAGGCGGCGCGCTTGACGAACTCTTCGCGGCGTTTGCTCCACTGCGCGACTTTGGCAAAGGCGCGCTCGCGATCGGGGAGGCGGTCGAAGAGGTGAAAGCAGGCGTGATCGCAGACGGCCCAATTGTCGAAGTCGGCGGCCCAGTGATCCATTTGCTGCGGGGTGACGGAGGCGGGGTCGTCGAGGAAGGGGGCGAGCATGCGGGCTTCGTAGCAGCCGGTCTGCCATAGCTCGAGCGCGAGGGCGTGATTGCGGGCGCGGGCGGCTTCGTCGCGCGGGCGTCCTTTCAGCGATTTGGCGAGGTCGCGAATCTTTCCGACGGGGACGCCGAGGGCGCGATCGGAGGGAATGGCGTAGCGGGCCATGCCGGCGAGGGTTTTTTCATCGGCGAGGTTGCGGAGGGACGCGAGGATGTGGTTGACGGTGATTGGTGCGGCGCTCGCGAGCGACGAGGTTGGCGGCGTTTTCTTCGGCGGTCTTGATTTTGCGCGAGGAGACTTATTGCGCGCCTTGGGAGGGGATTTGGACATGGGGGCATTGTAGGGTGCGCGAGAGAGCGATTGGATGGTGGCGGCGAAGAGGCAGGGCGCGGAGCGACGCGGCAGGCGAAGCGCGCTAATCGATGTGGAAGTACCAAATCGGAACCATGCCGTCCTCGATGAGATGAGGTTCGCGCGGTTCGAAGTGATCGATGTTCGACGATTTGTCGACGCGCTTGCAGGGGCAGTCTGGGACCGGGTAACCCGGCGGCTTTTCCGAAGTCATGAATGTACACCCATCCCTAACAGCCATGTCCCAGTCGAACGATAGCGAGTGCCACCACCAGCAGTAACGCCGAGGGCACGCTCCCTGGGGCAGCGCCCGCGCCCGCGCCAAGTCCGCGTCGCTTGGCCCAATTGGCGTGAAGACTTTCGCCATCGCTTAATCCCTCGCTTCTCGATAGGACACTGTTGCAGCGTAGCTTAGCGAGGACGTGGAGTAGATCGGCTTGCGCGCGCAAAGCGCATGTCACGCCGGACCGTGCCCCCTGACACAGGGCCGGTCAGACCGGGAGGGCATGCCGACGCGAAAGCCGTCGGCATGGCACCCAAAGTTGATGTCGATTACATCGCTTCGACGGCGACGGCTACGGCGTTTCCGCCGCCGAGGCAGAGGGAGGCGACGCCGCGCTTTTTGTTGAGGGTGTGGAGGGCGTGGACGAGTTGGGTGAGGATGCGGCAGCCGCTGGCGCCGATGGGGTGGCCGAGGGCGATGGCGCCGCCGTGGACGTTGACTTTGTCGGGGTTGAGTTCGAGGGCCTGCATGCAGGCGAGCATCTGGGTGCTGAAGGCTTCGTTGAGTTCCCAGAGGTCGACGTCCTGCACATTCCAGCCGGCCTTTTCGCAGGCCTTGCGACAGGCTTCGATGGGGGCGAAGAAGAGTTCCTTGGGCGGGCCGCCGCTGGTGAACTGGCCGACGATGCGAGCCATCGGCTTGGCGCTGCAACGCTTGAGTCCTGCTTCGCTGACGGCTAGCAGGGTCGAAGCGCCGTCGGAGAGGGCGGAGGAGTTGCCGGCGGTGAGCAGGCCGTCGGCGCCGAAGACGGGCTTGAGCGCGGCGAGTTTTTCGACGCTGATGTCGGCGCGGATGGTTTCGTCTTTGTTGAACTTTTCGGCGGCCTTGGGGATCTCGATCGGAACGCGGGCCTTATCGAATGCGCCGGCCTGAGAGGCGGCGTCGGCGCGCTTGTGGCTGCGGAAGGCGAATTCGTCGCACTGCTGGCGCGTGACGCCGGCCTTTTTGCCGGTGTAGTCGCCGAGGATGCCCATGATCTGCATGTCGAAGATGTTGGTGAGGCCGTCGAACTGCATGCCGTCGATCAGTTGCGCGTCGCCGAACTTGTGGCCGGTGCGCATGCCTTTGACGTAGAAGGGCGCCTGGCTCATGGACTCGATGCCGCCGCAGAGGACGACGTCGGCGTCGCCGGAGCGGATGGTCTGATCGGCGAACATGACGGCCTGCAGGCTGGATCCGCAGACTTTGTTGATGGTTGTGCAGGAGATTTTGTCGGGGATTCCGGCGGCGAGGGCGACCTGACGGGCGGGGTTTTGACCGACGCCGGCCTGGAGGACCTGGCCGACGTAGACTTCGTTAATGGCGGCGGGGTCTACGCCGGATTCGACGATGGTGGCCTTGGCGACCTGCGCGCCGATCTGTGGCGCGGTGAGCTTGGAGAGGCCGGAGAGAAAATTGCCGATGGGCGAGCGTTTCGCCGCGACGATGTAGCTGTGTTTGGTCGCCATGATGTGCCGTCCTTTTCGAAGCTTCGAATGCCGCCGCCGGCGCTCACGACGAGCGGCCGAAGGATCGCGGCGACTCACGCTTCCCCTCAGATTCTTCGGAGTATATGGCGCGATTGCAGGAATTTCGCAATCGCAAAAAC
>JALHOX010000352.1 GCA_022842805.1 Phycisphaerae bacterium
CGAGATACTCATCGGAGAGCCAGGCCAGATCGAGCGGGCCGCCAATGTTCGCGCTCAGCGAGATCTGGGCCCGCTGCGCAATCGACCCGTCGGCGGCGACTTCGAAGATGGTGACGCCGTCGAGGTTGCCGGCGGGGTGGCTGCTGGCGAGCCAGCGGCCGTTGGGCGAGAGCGAGATTTCGTAGGCATTGCAGCCGGGGCAATCGACGGTGGTGTTGGGGCGTGAGCCGGTGACGACGCGGTTGATGAGTTGAAGCTGGTCGGCGCCGGTCACGCGAAAGGCGCTGACGCTGCCTTCGAGGTTGCCATTGTTGGAGACGAAGACGGCGCGGTCGGCGGACTGGGCCAACAGCGGAGTCGCGACGAGCGACGCGAGAGCGAGGCGAACGGCGAATGCGGGGGTCATCTTTCTTCCTCCAATGCAAACGAACTCGGTGCGGCGTCACACCGCTTTCCGACTCAGTCTACCAAGAATGGCTGGGAAATCGTTGAAAACTTCAGTAGCGACCGATGACGAACGCGATCCAGAAAATAGGCCCGGTGATCGCTGCAATCAGGGCGGCAAACGTCGTCAGCAGCGCGACAAACCAGGCTCGGGGGAGGCGCAGATAGCGTCCGAGCGCGCGCGCAAGAATAAACCACCAGAAGGGGACGGCGAGGAGAATCGAGACCGCGCCGAAAAACCACCACTCAATCAGCGGGTAGTCGAGGCTGGCCCCGAAGAATGTCGTGCCCAAGAGCGATTGTCGAGTCTCATGCAGCGTCAGCAAAAACCCGATGAACGCGCCGATCGCAAACCAGCCGGGCGCCGCGGTGGAGACCACTCGCAACAACTGCGCGCCGCGCACGCGGCAACGCGCCAGGGTCTGACGCAGGGTGAGCAGCACCGCGAAGCTGACGACCACGAACGCGAGCCCCGAAACGAGCGATTGGACTCCGAAACGCCATGTAATTGGATTCGTGATGCCGGAGAACAGCATCCCGAGTAACTGCGATTCAAGCGTCATCGCGCCGGCACTCGTCGGCGGCAACGGGCGCGCCACCCCCCAAGCGAGTATCGCGAGCGCGCTCGCCCCCAGCAATGAGAGATAGAGCACAAGAGCAAAAGGACCGGCGGCGAGCAATTGCAGCCCCAACGCGAAGCGATTGATGCGGAGTTGAAGTGGAAGTTTGCGCCAGAATCGGCCCGGATTCAGGGTTGCGACGAGCGTGCGCAAGAACGTGCGTACAGGTCGGCGGTTCCACTGATGCTCGAAAAGCCACGGGCTGACCGTGAACAGCGCGTCGAAGATGTCGTGCCATTCAAACTCCAGCCCACACTCCGGACAGCGCGGCTCACGCAAGGTGCGGAGGTCGTAGTCGCAGCGCGGGCAGGTGATTTCGCGGTCGATGGCGGACCAATCGGGAGTGGCGCCGGGAAGCCAGGCGCGCGGAAACGTGGCGGCAGCGTCGGGGGCTCTTGCGGCAGGCGCGTCCGATCGTGTGTCGTTGAGGGGGTGCTTCAAGCCGGTCATATCTCCATGCCCCAGATGTTGAGGCCCAGTCTGGAGGAAACGCCGAACAGAAGCTCCGAGGCGATCAGGATTGACCAGACGAACAGGGCGCTCGCAAGCAGCGGAACCATCAACGAGCCGCGCAGTTGGAGGTGGAGCCGCAGGCCGGCCGCGACGTGGATGATGCAGAACGCGTAGACGACGGTCAGCGGGAACAGGACGACGAACTCGTTGTGTTTCAGGATCCAATGCCGTGCGGCGACGAACCAAGGGGGATCGTCGAGTGTCAGGTCACCAAGCAGAAACAGAAGCGTGCTTGTGAAGCTCAGAACGGCGCCGGCGAGGAACAGAGTGGGCAAAGCGACGTTCGCGCCAACGCGAAAGAGGAGGAGTCGGTCGACCGGATCATTTCGGAATAATTGAAGCAGGAACGAAATCGAGCTCAAATGAAAGGCGTATATCACCACCACGAAGAACCAAACAATGTGAATTGCGACCGCGGCGCTCCCGCAGAGAAACCCCCAGATACTAATGTCGGAAAGCGATTTGACCCCAAACCACGATCCAAACTCGAGCCAGCCTGGCGCTACCCATTCACAAATCGCGGCCGCCGCCCAGCAGAGGGCCAGAAAGACGAAGTGCATCCCGCCCGGCAGCAGGAATGCGGCGATCATGAGCATGCCAAGGCCGGCCGGATCGAGGCGTTCGTTGCGGGGGTACCGGGACCAAAAGCGGTGTGGCCGAAATGACGCGATGAACGTCGAGACCAGCGACCGGAGCGGCGCCTTCGCCGATCCCCATTCGAACCAGACTCTGGTTTGCGGGGAGATCGCCGCCAGCAACGGTCGCCAGTCAAATTCCACGCCGCATTCCGGGCATCGGGGTTGCTCAAGATTGCGTAGGTCGTAGCGGCAGCGTGGGCATGGAATCTCGCGATCGACGACGGACCAATTGGGGGAGCCGTCGCGAAACCAGTCCCCGCAAGATGCGTCGGATGCCACCATCTGTCGGGCATCGGGGGCCTGGCTACCTGACCTAGAAGCATCGGATTCGACGGACGCCATGGCCGGCCACGCTCCCTATTACGAGATCGAAAACCACCAGTAAGAGCAGCCCGGCAAGAATGCTCGTCAGCACGATCACGAGCCCCGCCCGCGGCAGCCCCAGATAATGCGACAATCCTATCGAAAGGTGGCGAAAGCCGAACGCGACGGCGAAGGCCAACATTGGCCAAAGTACGACGGCGCGGTGTTCATTGATCCACTCGGCGACGTCGCTGATGGGCCCGCCCGTGCAACTGTCGATGATGTCGCAGGTCTGGAACAACGTGTAACAGCCGAGAAGGATCGAGCCCACCAGGAACCAAAAGGGCAGAGCGGTGCCCACAGCTACGCGAAGCATTTGGATGGGACGCACGCGGCAGCGGGCCAGCGACTGGCGCAAAGAGCAAAGCGTCGCGATGTGGATCAGGCTGAAGGCGGCCGCGATGGCGCTCGTGAAGGCGATGGCGGCGTGAATCTCGCTGTCGAAGAGCAGATCCGTCGCGGTCGAAGCTGCCATACTGCGCATCCGCGGGTAAAGCTCGAACCGCGAGGAAGCAGGATCGACCCAGATCCACAGTTTGAGGGCTAGCCAAAGGCCGCCGGCGCCGGCGAGGCGCAGGATGTTGGGAAGCAAAAACGCCGCCAGAAACTGCATCCAGAGGCCGGTCGCGTCGGGGCGCAGGTGGATCGAAATGCTCTTCCAATAGCGTTGCGCACGAAGCGAGGCCCAGAGCGTCGCGAGCAGTGACCGCAGCGGACGCCGGCGCCATTGATGCTCGAAGAGCCACGGGCTGACCGTAAACGGAGTGCTCAGCGCGTCGCCCCACGCAAACTCCAACCCGCACTCCGGACAGCGCGGCTCCGCCAGCCCGCGCAGGTCATATCCGCATCGCGGGCAGGCGATCTCGCGGTCGATCGCCGACCACTCCGGCACACCGCCGCGGAGCCAGCCGTCGGGAATGGTGGTCGGTTCGGCCATTCAACAGAAGAGTACGCCGTGCGGGCGAGCGAGACGCAAGCGGATGAGGAGCACGGGGAGCCGATCGCGATGGGCGCGGCGGAGCCATGAAGGATGGGGGGCGAGGCAGGAGCGGCGAAGCAGAACGATCGGCGGGGAAATCGACTACCGGGGGAGAGTGCTTTGAATTCGGGAGAAGTTGCGACGTCCGCCGGCTGGCCTTGCCGGCGGACGAAGTCGGGAGAGGAGAGGTTTTTCTGATCGTGTCAGGCGATGACGCGCGAGGTCGCGATCCAGGCGAGGGCGTGAATCAGCAGGCCGGCGGTGGCGATCCAGAGTCCGGTCCGCGCACCCAGGTTCGGGGTCGCGGCCTGCCCGGAAAGGGCAGACTCGCGCGAGGGCCTCGACACGATCAACCCTCCACCCCGAGCAGCACGTACTCGTAGAGGCCCATCAGGGTCTGCCAGATGTCGACGAACATTGCGATCCACATCAGACACCTCGCTTCCTTCCCGCAAAAACCGGTGCGAGGGAAACCGCCACCAGATAACGACTTCGGATACTTTTTCGGGGCGGGTGAATATCGCGCGTCGAATCTGCGCGTGGAAATTCGCCCGGATGCGTTGCTCGCGAATATTCCGACCGCCGCGCGGAATTCGAGGGTGAATGGGTCGCTGACCTGCGGCCGCTCTCCGCTTCGGCGGTTGGCGACGTCGAGGTCCGATATCTTCGCGACCCGCTGATACACAAGGCGACGAGGTCGACATGTTCGGTCGAAATCTGGCAAACACCCGCATCCGAGCTGCCGAGGCGGCCCTCGCCGACGGGCGGATCGATGAGGCCCTGGCAGCCGCCCTCGACCCGGCGCTCGCCGACGCACCGCGCCGCGCCGATCTGGTCAACGGGCTTTCGCGCCCGCTACTCGCTCGCGCCCGGCTGGCGCTGCTCGACGGCGACGCGCCGGCGGCGATTCGCGATCTCGATCGGC
>JALHOX010000353.1 GCA_022842805.1 Phycisphaerae bacterium
AACGCAAGTCCGCCATCGAGATCAAAGACGCCGCAGTCGCCAGCGACTTGTCTCCCAGGAGGCTCGTGCGGATTTCAAGGGACTCCCGCAAATGCGGCGCCGCCTTCGAAAACTCCGAGCGCCGCCGATACGCCACACCCATCGACTCGCGAACCGAAGCTTCCACCTCCGGAAACGCGCCCAGCTCTTTCTCGATCGAGCGCGAGGCGAGGTCGATCACCTCCTGCAGCGACAGACTCCCGCCGCCGAATTCCGGATCGCCCTGAAACAAAACCTTCTGCAAAAAGTCGGCGGCCGCCTGAGCGTTTTCCGCCCGCTTGTGGGCCAGCGCCTGCGCAGCGCGAGCATTGATGAGTCCGATCGCCAGCCCCGCGACGCCGATGGCAGCCGTCGCGCATGCGATCACACCCAGCGTCGCCGCCGCGGTGTTGCGCCGCAGAAACAGCCGCGCCAGCCGCACGGGTCCGCGCGGCAGCGCCTGCACCGGTTCGCTCTCCAGATATCGCTTCAGATCGGCCGCGAACTCGCTCACCGACGCGTAGCGCCGCTCTTTCCGACGGGCCGCGGCCCGCTCCACCACCGCCACCAGTTCCACGCTCAGCCGCGGCGCCGCCGCCGCCAGGCTCGGCTCCTCCCCGGAAACGAGCTTCAGCAGCACGTCATCGTAAGAAACCCCTCGAAAATCGTAGCGCGGCTTGCCGCTGAGCAGTTCAAATGCCATCGCCCCCAGCGCGAAGATATCCGTCCGCGTGTCAAACTCGTGCACGCGGCCGAGCAACTGCTCCGGCGGCATGTACGCCAGCGTTCCCGCGATGCTGCCGCTGCTGCTCGGCGTCGGCCCCGGCGCGTCCAGCGCCTGCGACACGCCAAAATCCAGCACCGACGGATTGCCCGACGCGTCCACCAGGATGTTCGCCGGCTTCAGGTCGAGGTGCAGCACGCCGCGCTGATGAGCGTGCTGAACGGCTTCGCAAACGCGCAGCAGCAGGTGCACAATCTCGCGCGTGCCTAACCCCCGCGACCGCACGAACTGCCCGATCGGCTGCCCGGCGACCAGTTCCATCGCGATATACGGCTGATCGTACTCTCGCGCCTCCGGGCCCCGCACCCGCGCGTGGCCCGCTTCATAGACCCGCGCAATGCCGGGATGCTGCAGTCGGCCGAGCAGTTCCGCCTCGCGCTCCAGTCGCACCCGCGCCGCGCCCGACAAGAGCTCCGGGCGAATCAGCTTCAGCGCGACCTCACGTTCCGGACGACTCTGCCGCGCGCGATAAACCACACCCATCCCGCCGCGCCCCAGCTCGTCCAATACGCGATAGGAGCCGATGGTTTCCGGAGGCGGCGTGCCGCCGGCCGCCGCGTCCGAAGCCGGGGCCGCTTCACCGACTGGCTCACTCAGCCACCGCGTGGGCTGCATCGGCTCTTCAAGAAAGTCGCCCGCCGATGCGTCATGCGCCAATAGCTGCTGAACCGCGGCGCGTAGTTCCGTATCGTCGCCGCACTCTGCATTCAGCAGCGCCTCGCGCTCTGCCCCATCGACGTCGCAGAGCCGTTCAAACAGCGATGCCGCGCGGGCATGGAGCAGGCTTCGTCGATCACCCATCGCTCAGCCTTGCGTGCAGCCACGCCCGGGCCACCCGCCACTCCAACTGCACGGTGCGTGGCGAAAGACCCATGACCTCCGCCGTCTCTTCGACGGTCAGTCCGACCAGGTACCGCAACTCGACGATCCGCGATTGCCTCGCATGCAAACTCGCCAACTCGGTCAGCGCGTCATCCAACGCGCTCAGGTCCACTTCGCTGTCGCCCGACTCATGGGCCAGCGCTTCTTCGGAGCTGCGCGTCCAACCACGCCCGCGCTTCTGCGCTCCGCGCCGCCGAGCATGGTCGACCATCACCTGCCGCATGACCCGCACCGCCGTCGCAAAAAACTGCTCCCGCCCCTGCCATCCGCCGTGCGCGCTTCGAAACATCCGCGCAAACGCCTCATGCACTATCACCGTCGGCGGCAGCGTGTCGTCGTTGAAAAACCCCCGCCGTTGCTTCCCCGCGATCGCCCGAAGCCGGTCATAGATCCGTTCAATCAGTCGGTCTTCCGCACCGAGATCTCCGGCTGCGGCACGCTCCAGCAACTGTGTCAGTTGGTCATCCATGCCTGCAGTTCTTTCGGCGCGCTGGGTACCCGGAAAAAATTCTCCAACAATCTTGCGCCCCGCCGCCGCCGATTGCGATCTTGGACTCGACCGCGCTGGGCTTCGGGGTTCGCCGAAGCGGCGAAGCCTCGGCTGGAGTTCACCAACACTCCGAAAATTATATCGGTGGAGCTGCGCGGCCACGCGGTTTACGCGGCGTTTCCTCCAGCAGCGCCACCTCGACGCCACTGTCGCCACGCACCTTCGGGCCACCGTCGTTGCGTCGGCGAATGCTTCGGTCGGCCGCGAAAAGACCCGAATCCACCGAAATTTGCAAAACCCGCCTTCCAGCCAAAAGCCGCCCCACAACCACCGCTAGCACGCGGCGATTTGCAACGCACCGCGGCCACAAGCGTTCGAGCACTCGCTTTTCTCGGAGCGCAATTTTGAAGCGATATCTGCGTTTAAAAAGCTTCGGATCCGCGGCGATCAGCCGGCGATCTGCCCGGAATAACACGGATGCTCCCGGCGGTGATTCGGCAAGATTCCGAAAAGAATCGGCCGACGCCCCACCAAACACCCAGACCGCGCCCCGCCGCCCCCCGCGCCTGATTTGTCGTATCTCGGCTCTCCCGACCAAACGTGCCCCCCGCCGCCGCCCGCCGACTTTTTCCATCACCTGCTTGCGCGACGGCAAGCCCGTTTACGTCCTCGGTGTGACAAGCGGACGTAGTACCCCGCCGTCCCCAACCCGCTCGCGTCGCCACGCGAGTACGCCATAGACCTTGAACGACACCGAAAGCTCGCGGGCGGCAGCCCGCCAAACCGTAACCAAAGGAGACTTTTTCAAAATGAGGCGAATAATCCAACCCCGCTACCGATCATTCCTGTTGGCCCTGGCCCCGGCCGTCGCGGGCTTCCCCGCGATCGCCGCCCAGCCGGAGTCGGCGCTCCAGGTTCAATCAGCGCCCGCACAGGTCACCAACGGCCCCAGCGGCCTCCTCGGCGACATGAACTGCGATGGAATCGTCTCCGTCGGCGACATCGGTCCATTCGTATTGGCCATGACCAACCCCGCCGATTACGCCGCGAGTTTCCCGAGCTGCAACATCAATAACGCCGACCTCAACCGCGACGGCGTCGTGACCGTCGGCGACATCGGCGCATTCGTCACCCGTCTGACGGCGATCAGTCTCTCCATCTACAACGGCTGCCTCGAAATCTACGGCTCTGACGCCCCCATGAACCTCGCCCTGCGACTGCGGGCCGGCGCGCCGAACCAGCTCGAAATCGACCTGGGCGACGACGGCGTCGCTGATTACAGCTTCGATCGCACCGCGTTGAATTGCATCCGCATCGACGCCCGCGGCGGCGACGACTTCATCCGCATCGACGACGCCAACGGCGCCTTCACCAACGTGCAGATCACCACGATCTATGGCGGAGACGGCAACGACCGCCTGCTCGGCGGCAGCGGTGCCGAGACCTTCGATGGCGGCGACGGCGAAGACTTCATCGACGGCCAGCAGGGCGCCGACGTCGCCTTCATGGGCGATGGCGACGACACGTTTCAGTGGGATCCCGGCGACGGCAGCGACATCGTCGAGGGGCAGTACGGCCACGACATCATGCTCTTCAACGGCTCCGCCGGCAGCGAGATCTTCGAGCTCTCGCCCAACGGCCAGCGGCTTCGCTTTACCCGCAACCTCGGCAACATCGTCATGGACCTCGACGGCGTTGAGCAGGTGGATCTCCGCGCCCTCGTCGGCACCGACGTCACGACGGTCAACGACCTGACCGGCACCGCCTTGACCGAGCTCAACATCGACCTTGCCAACGCCCTGGGCGGCACGACCGGCGATGGCCAGGCCGACACGATCAACGTCA
Source organism: Phycisphaerae bacterium (assembly GCA_022842805.1). Lineage (GTDB taxonomy): Bacteria > Planctomycetota > Phycisphaerae > UBA1845 > Fen-1342 > JALHOX01. The sequence continues at coordinate 4,020 of JALHOX010000353.1, forward strand.
AGGGAACGCTCGGCGACGACGCAATCGACGTGATCGGCGCCGGCACGTCCGTCGCGGCGATCGGTCTATTCACCCAGATCAACATCACCAACGCCGAGGGCGCCAACGACTCGCTCGTGATCAGCGCGCTCGACGGCGCCGATGGCATCACGGCCACCACCCTGCCCGCGGGCGTCATCAAGCCGACCTTGGACGGCGGCGAAGACAACGACACGCTCCTCGGCTCGCAAGGCGTCGACCTGTTCCTGGGCGGCAACGGTGACGACTTCATCTTCGGCGACAACGGCAACGACACCGCCCTCATGGGAGCCGGCGCCGACTTGTTCCAGTGGGATCCGGGCGACGGCAGCGATGTCGTCGAGGGGCAGAACGGCGTAGACGCCATGATCTTCTTCGGCAGCAACGCCGCCGAGAGCATCAACGCTGTCGCAAACGGCGCCCGCACGCTCTTCACCCGCGA
>JALHOX010000354.1 GCA_022842805.1 Phycisphaerae bacterium
CGCCCCCGCCCCTGAGCTTCTCGGCACGTTGGCGACCCCCACAGGGCGACGCGGCGAATGCTTCACACGCAACAAACCGCATCCATTCTATGCGTTGCGACACCCTCTGCTTCCGCCACGCGCCCGTTGCTATTCCGACAGCCACTCAGATACCTTCCCTCGTTCTCGCAATTTTTCGGGCTCGCTCACAAATCGAGTGACGGGAGACGTCGATGCACTCATATACCTGTGTTGCCCGCCGCAATTCCATGTGGCTGGCGCGCATTTTCCAGACGCTACTCCTCGCCAGCGCCGCGTTCGGGCAGGATGCCTTTCTGCCGGACACGCCCGCCGTCGAAAAAGCGTTGACCGAAGTGCTGCCCATCGTCGAGCAAACCCAGCAGCGCACCTTCCGTGAACCGCCGCGCATTCTGCTGGTTGAGTCGAGCGAGATGGAGACCCACGCCGAAGCGCGATACCGCGCGCAGCGGCAGTCGCCCAAGGTTGGGGCGGATCCTAATCTCCAGATCATCGCCGAGCTTTTGCTGCCCGTTATGTCGCTCAATTCACTCATCGCGGCTTACTCGCCGGAGCGCCGTGCAATTCTGCTGTGCCCGTCGACATTCACAAAGTCCATGACGCGACACAAGGTGCCCCTGGCAGAGCAGCGAAACGTGCTTAAGCTCGTCGTCGCGCACGAACTGGTTCACGCCTTGCAGGATCGTGAGATCGGGTTTGACGAGTTGCTCGCGACAATGCCCGACCTTGATACCGCAGCCGCAGCCAACCTCCTCTTCGAAGGACACGCGATCGTCGGTCACGAATTGGTCGCCGACAAATTAGGGCTGGTGGACGCCGCGGCCCATCTGGATCGCGTCGTCGGCGGCGGATCGCTGCTGTATGAGCCGATCACGATCGACGCGGCGAGCGGCAACCCACGCGCCTGGACCGACACACTGCCGAAGGCGCGGGAGCTGTGTCGCGGCCTACACGCGGCCGGCGGGGCGGAAGCATGGTGGCGCCGCATCGGCGAAGCGAAAGCGGCTCGCGCGGCGACGCCGGACGCGGACCCGCGAGACGCGCGCATGGTCGCGGCCCTCGATGGCTTCGAGGCGCGATTTGGACGCTCGTGGACAAAAGTCGAGACTCGTGGCGGCGCTGCAACGGGAGCCGCCTCACTCTTCGCGAATCTGGCCGTCGATAAACGCGATCAAGCCATCGCCTGCGTTCAACGCGTTCAATCGCGAATTGCGATTGATCGCTCCGCCGCGACTCCCGCCGTCTTGAACGCGTTCGTCTTCGCAGCGGATGCCGATCAGGTTCGCGGCCTGTTCGACCTCGTGCTGGAGGCGAATGAGCAGAACGCCGAATTCGTGCGGCGTATGGCGCCGACCAAGCGATATGAGCGCGGCATGCAGGAAATTGAAGTTCCCAATTCGGAGCAAGCGAAGTCGTGCACTGTGAGATCCGACTTAGTCAACTCTAAGACGATCGTCGCCAGAACTTCGAGCTACCTGGTTCAGGTACAAGCGACCAACTTCGCAGCCGATGACAAGACACTACGCACGGCGATGGAGGAAATCCTCAAGCGGTTGAAATGAGCGAGCATCGCCCGCTCGCCCCCTACTGCCCCGCTTCGCTCAGCGACCACTGGCATCCCTTTCCTCGCCGTCTCCCAACATCGTAGCCCCGCCTCCCGCCGATCCGATCCCGCAACCAGCTATAGTCCCCGCGTGGCGAGAACAGATCTCGCGGGGGCGACAGCGCGGCCCAGGCGCGAAACCCGTGATACGAAACTCAAATTGTCAGGAGGCCGACAAATGAGCACCATCACGACCAAAGACGGAACGCAAATCTTCTACAAAGACTGGGGCAGCGGCCAACCGATCGTCTTCCACCACGGCTGGCCGCTCTCGGCCGACGACTGGGACGCGCAGATGATGTTCTTCCTGGCCAAGGGCTACCGCGTCATCGCCCACGATCGCCGCGGCCACGGACGCTCCAGCCAGACCGCCACCGGCAACGAGATGGACACCTACGCCGCCGATGTCGCGGCCCTCGCCGCACACCTCGACCTCCTCGACGCAATCCACGTCGGCCATTCCACCGGCGGCGGCGAGGTGACCCGCTATGTCGCTCGCCACGGCGCCGGGCGCGTCGCCAAAGCCGTGCTGATCGGGGCGGTGCCGCCGGTCATGGTGCGATCGGCCAAAAACCCCGCCGGTATTCCGCTCGAGACTTTTGACGGCTTTCGCGCCGCGCTGGTCGCCAATCGCGCGCAGTTCTTCCGCGATGTGCCGACGGGGCCGTTCTACGGCTTCAATCGCCCGGGCGCGGCGGTATCGCAGGGAATCATCGACAACTGGTGGCGACAGGGAATGATGGGCGGCGCGAAGCCGCAATACGATTGCATCAAGGCGTTTTCGGAGACCGATTTCACCGAAGACCTGAAGGCGATCACGCCCCCGGTGCTGATCTTGCACGGCGACGACGACCAGATCGTCCCCATCGACAACTCGGCGCGGCTTTCCGCAAAGCTCGTGCGCCGCGGCACGCTAAAGGTCTATCCGGGGCTGCCCCACGGCCTCTGCGCGACGCACGCAGAGATCGTCAACGCCGATCTGCTCGCATTCATTCGCGAGACGTAGCATCCGCTGAGCGGACCGTATTGATCAATCAAGCCGGTCCGCCCACCAATTGAATCAGACTACATCGAGGTTACAAACGCCCATGGCGAATCGCCCCTCAAAACCCGCCCAGCCGCCGACCAGGAAGCTCGCGCAGCGGGCAGCAATCAGCAAACCGCGCACGAAAGCGGCAAAGCCCAAGCTCCTCTCCGGCGGAAACCCGCAGATCCCCAAAGCCGACGGCGACGCACCCGTGCAGGCCTTCATCGCCGCGATGTCCGGCGGCGGGCCCGGCTGGAAGCGCGACGTCGGCCGCCGGCTCGACGACATCATCACCCGCACCCTCCCCGACGTCCGCAAAGCCGTCCGCTGGAACTCGCCCTTCTACGGCGTCGCCGAACAGAGCGACGGCATGAGCGGCGGCTGGTTCTGCTCGTTTCACTGCATCACGAAATACATCAAGGTCGCCTTCTTCCGCGGCACATCGCTGCGGCCGATGCCGCCCGTTGCGTCAAAGCAAAAAGAAGTGCGCTACTTCCACGTCTACGAAAGCGACGCGATCGATGAGGCGCTCTTCGCGAGCTGGGTGCGGCAGGCGGCGGCGCTGCCGGGGGAACAGTGCTTCTAGCTTTGGGTCACCGACGTCCGTGTAAGATCCTCCCGACCGGCCTTCACGAATTCGAGTGAGCGCTCGCTCAACGCGGCGCCCTGGTCTGCGGAGGGATTACTTCCTACATGATCTCGCCATTTCTGCTTTCGGCGTTCCCCCCGGACCCCGACGCACTCCTGGCGCGTTGCAGCAAGCTCATAACCGATGACATGCTGAAGGAGATCAGCGAGGCGGACTTCGGAATGGACGCTAAAAAGCACTTGGCGGCGTTGCGAAACATTCGAGACACGGCGCGGGTGCCAGTGCCGATGGACTGGGAGCCGCGAGAAGTGCTCCGATTGGTGCGCTGCTCCCAACCCGAGGATCCTCCCTGGGAGGCCGGCGCTCTCGCCCCGCGTCAGCACATGATGCGCGCGTTCTGCTGCGCCGCCCTGCTGCGGGCTGACGCCGAACCCGAAAATAGCGGATACCGGCAAGGCGACAACGAAACGCTGATCTGTCTGATCGAATCGGCATTGCACCTGAACCGCGGGCTGGCGGAAGCTGCCGGATGCTTCCTGACATGGCGGATTCCGCAGTTGCCTGGCGATGATCCGGAGCGTGCACTCCTGGTTTACGGATTGGCAGCGTTGGCGCTGCTCGTATCGCCCGCGCCACTTGAGCCGGCAGACGTCGACGCACTGGTGTCTCTCGTGGAAAAAACCGAGGCCGAGGTTGAACCCCTCTGGTCGGAGCTCACGCCGCGCGGAGTTGAGAAGTCTTTTCTTTACGCGACGTTTTTCACGAGCCGCCACGACAACTGGCACGCCCTCACCGCGAAACTTCGCGCGCGCTACCCCGAGTCTGAGCGGCTGGTCTGGCTGACAATGCGGCTCTTGTCGGAATAGCCCGGGGCCGGAAATCGAGGTTCGAATCCCAACGGTCTTTCTCTCGTGCACGGGACACGGGCAGCCGAACACCCGCACCGTTCGGCCGACGGAGTGGTTTACCCGCAGTCGTCCATCGAGATTTCGGACAGCACCACCACCGGTAAACCCGGCACCCGCCGAAACGCCGCATCATTGGTTACAAACATCGCTGCGCCAGCGTCGATTGCTGTCGCTGCGTGCAGAGCATCGGGCGTCCTCAATCCAAACTCGGCGCGCAGGCGAGCCGCTTGCTCGATGACCCGCAGATCAATCGGAACGAGCCTGAACTCAATCGAGTGAAACAACAATTCGCGAAACGATTCTTCCAAACGGGCGTTTCTCTCGCGAAT
>JALHOX010000355.1 GCA_022842805.1 Phycisphaerae bacterium
GGCGAAAGTCGAGCTGTTCATCACCGACGACGCCGGCCGCACCTGGCGCAGCTACGGCTTCGACGAGGATCAGCGCAGCCCGTTCTCGGTCGAAGTCACTCGCGAAGGGCTCTATGGCTTCGGCCTGATTGTCGAGAGCGCGAATGGGCTGGCGGGGCTGCCACCGCGCGATGGCGACACGCCTGAGCTGTGGGTGGCGGTCGATCTGACGAAGCCGGCGGGCCGGATCGTCAGCGTCGAACAAGGCGAAGGAGATCGCGCCGGCGAGGTATTCATCCGCTGGGAGGCCACCGACGCTCGACTGGCCGAACGTTCGATTCGCCTGGCGTTCAGCGAGCGGATCGATGGCCCGTGGACAACGTTCGCCAGCGGTCTGCCGAACAACGGTCAGTATGTCTGGCGGGTCGATCGCCGCGTGCCCGACCGCGTCTACCTGCGGCTGGAGATTCGCGACGAGGCGGGGAACGTCCAGGCGGTCGACAGCGGCGAACCGTTGGTGCTCGACCGTGTCCGTCCGCAGGGGCACTTGCGCGGCGTACGCCCCGGCGCCGGCGGGCATTAGGCGGCCTCGGCGACGAGCGCGGCCCGGTTTCTCCGCGATTTTTTGCGATTCTGCCACGAATCCGCAGGTGCCCCCCCAGCTTGGCTTTCGACTTCCAGCAGGCTATTTTGGGCTCTGCGGTTTGATAGCCGCCGGCGATCCCCGGGTGTGCCTGGTGCGGATCGGCCGCTGCTGGCTTCGCCCGATTAATCTTTCCACGCTGCTGGGGGAGTACTGGACCATGGAACGACGCGACTTTTTGCTCTCCGCTGGCGCCGCCGCCGGCCTGACGATGTTGCCCTCGCTTGCCCGCGCGGCCGACGATCAGGCTGCCCCCGCTGCCCGTAAGCGGCTGCTGATGTTCACGCGGAGCGCCGGCTTTCAGCACTCAGTGATCGCCCGAGGTCGGGAAGCGGAAAAGCTCGGTCACGCCGAAAACATTCTCAGTGAGCTGGGGCGCGGCGCGAACATTGAAGTGGTTGTGACCAAGGACGGGCGGATTTTCGATTCCGCCGACTTCGACCAGTTCGACGGCTACTTCTTCTACACGACGGGCGACTTGACCAAGGACAACTCCGCGGACAAAAGCCCTCCGATGAGCGCGGCCGGCAAGGCGCGCTTCATCAAGGCCGTGGCCGACGGGAAGGGGCTGGTCGGTTCGCACTGCGCGAGCGACACGTTCCACAGCGAGGGGCCCGCGCGGGAGAATCAGGCGACGCCCGATCCCTATATCGCACTGCTCGGCGGCGAGTTTGTCAGCCATGGCCGGCAGCAGCGCGCCAAGCAGCGGGTGGCCGACACGAAGTTCCCCGGCGCCGAAAAGCTCGGCGACGTTTTCGAGGTGGAAGAAGAGTGGTACTCGCTGAAGAACTTTGCCCCCAATTTGCACGTTGTACTGGTGATGGAAACCGCGGGGATGGACGGCCGCGATTACGCCCGCCCGCCGTATCCGTGCACCTGGGCCCGGGCGCACGAGAAGGGACGCGTGTTCTACACTTCCCTGGGGCACCGCGAAGACGTGTGGACGAACGACAAGTTCCACGCCGTGGTGCTGGGGGGGCTGAACTGGACGCTGGGTCGCGTCGAGGCCGACGTGACGCCGAACCTCCAACAGGTGACTCCCGAAGCGAGCAAGGTGAGCTGAAGCGGCGAGGTTCGATCAGCGACTCGACGCAGCAATAGCTCGAAGCACATGCTCTAGGCCGCCGAGGCACTGAGTTGGCTGTGCCATGCTTTCATTTCCGGATCGCGACAGAGACAGAATTGACTTCGTATGATTTGCGTTAGCATCGGTCGCGGCCGGCATCGGCACGTCATCGCCGAACACAATCACCTGGTGCAGCAAGGAGCGCCGCTGGTCGAGCTGCGCCTCGACTACATCAACGGCGCCGTGAACATCAAGCGGTTGCTCACCGATCGGCCCGGGCCTGTCGTCATCACCTGCCGGCGCGAGCGCGACGGCGGCAAGTACGTCGGCAGCGAAGAAGAGCGGATGCTGCTGCTGCGGCAGGCGATCGTCGAAGGGGCCGACTACGTCGACCTGGAAGACGACATCGCCGGCGGCGTTCCCCGCTATGGCAAGACGAAGCGCGTCGTGAGCCTGCACGACTTTCGCAGCACGCCCAACAATTTGCCGGAGATTCACGCCCGGCTCGCTTCGCTCGATGCCGACGTCGTGAAGATTTCCACGCTGGCCCACCATCCGCACGACAATGTGCGCATGCTCGAGATGATCGCGGCCAGCAAGCAGCCCACGGTCGGCATCTGCATGGGAGACATTGGCACGCCCTCGCGGTTGTTGGCCGCCAAGTTCGGCGCGGCGTTCACCTACGCCACGTTCCATCACGAGCGGGCGCTCGCCCCCGGGCAACTCAGCTTTCAGCAGATGAAGGACATCTACGGTTACGATCGCATCAATCGCGAGACCGAGGTGTTCGGCGTCATCGGCGATCCGATCGGCCACAGCTATAGCCCTTTGGTGCACAACGCGGCGTTTCGGCACCTGGGCATGAACCGGGTGTACATTCCGTTTCGCGTACCGGCGGCCGATCTGCCCGAGTTTCTGGCCGACGTGCCACGCTGGGGGCTGCGCGGCCTGAGCGTGACGATTCCTCACAAAGAAGCGATCATGCGCCGGCTGACCAAAATCGACGGTGCGGTAAAGACGGTCGGCGCCGCCAACACCATCGTGATGACCGACGGCGCCCTGATCGGCTACAACAGCGACTACCGCGCGGCGATGGAAAGTCTCGAGGAAGCCCTCGGCGGTATCCGCAACGATACCAGCCCGCTGGCCGGCAAAACCCTGCTCGTGCTGGGGGCCGGCGGCGCGGCGCGGGCCGTCGCCTTTGGCGCCAAGCGCCGTGGGGCACATCTGGTGATTGCGGGCCGCACGGCCGCCCGGGCCGAGCAACTGGCGACCGCCGTCGGCGGGCGCGCCGTCGATTGGTCGAGTCGTCACGGGGTCGACGCTGACGTGCTCGTGAATTGCACGCCGATCGGCATGCACCCCAATGTCGACGACACGCCGTTCGATGAGTACTACTTGCGCCCGTCGATGGTCGTGTTCGACACCGTGTATAACCCTGAGAGCACGCTATTGGTGAAAGACGCGCGTGAGCGGAGTTGCCGAGTGGTAACCGGTGTCGACATGTTCGTGCGGCAAGCGGCGATTCAGTTCCAGCATTTCACCGGTCAGCCGGCGCCCACCACGGTGATGCGCGACGCGCTGCGGCGCGCGATCGATCCGGTCAAGCAACCCTGACGCCCGGCAGGCTAACCTCGGGGCGCGGCGCCAGCGCCGCGGCCGAGAGGGACTTTGGCGCGATCATGAACCTCGTGCTCATCGGCTACCGCGGCACCGGCAAGAGCACCATCGCTCAGCGGCTCGCATTGGCGCTGGCCTGGGATTGGGTCGATGCCGACGTCGAGCTCGAACTGCGGGCCGGCGCATCGATCGCCACGATCTTTGCCGAGCAGGGGGAGTCGGCCTTTCGCGATCTCGAATCGCAGGTGCTCGCCGATCTAGCCGTGCGACACCACACGGTAGTGGCGGCTGGCGGTGGCGTTGTTCTGCGGCCGGCCAATCGCGAAGTGCTGCGCCGCATGGGGCAGATCGTCTGGCTGCGTGCCGACGCCGACACCATCGCCAAGCGGCTGGCGGCCGACGAGACCACGCGCGAGCGACGTCCGAATTTGACAACCTCCGGCGGCCGCGCCGAGATCGAACAACTGCTGGCCGCGCGCGAACCGCTTTACGCCGAGTGCGCCGATTTTTCGGTCGAAACCGCGGGCCGTGCCGCCGACGAAATCGCCGGCGAGATTTTGGTCCGCATGCGAGCGCCCCAAATGCCCGAAGGCCCCGCATGAGCGCATTTGCCAGCCTGCCGCTCGAGCTGCGTTTGGCCGCGCTTTTCGTCGTGGGACTGTCGGCCGGTGCGGCGGTCAACTGGTTCGCCGACGCACTGCGCTTCGAACCCCGCGCCCTGAGCCCGTGGTCGCAGCCGCCCGAGGGCTTGCGTCGCCGGCGTCGACATCGGCTGCCGCTGGTCGGCTGGCTGGTGCGGCGCCACGAGACACCGCACTACGGCGAGCTGTTCTGGGTGCGGCCGCTGTTGGTCGAACTCTCGCTGGCGTTGGCACTGCCCTGGCTCTATTGGTTCGAGGTCGTGCAAGCGGGCTTGCTGCCGGCAGGCTTCGGGCCGATTCCCGGTGCGCCGGCGAACAATCCGTTCGTGCTCTCGCTGCAAGCGAGTTTTGTCAGCCACGCGATCTTGTTAGTGCTGATGTTGGCGGCCGCGCTCGTCGACTTGGATGACAAGATCATTCCCGACCTGATCACGGTGCCAGGCACGCTCATCGGTTTGCTGCTCGCGGCGCTCTGGCCGACGAGCTTGTTGCCT
>JALHOX010000356.1 GCA_022842805.1 Phycisphaerae bacterium
CGAACGCGGCGAGCGATGCCGCGTCGCGTGGTGGTGCATCATCGCGGAAAATGGGGTTCGCGGTAAGGCGCGCGGCGGAGCGTTGCGCTACGATGGCGGCTTCGCAGGGCGAGGCTCGGCCTGGCTCGATCGAGATGGTATTGGGAGAGTGAGCGATGCGGATCTTCTTCGCTGGGCTGATCGCAGGAATCGTGGCGTATGGTTGGGGGCTGTTCTCGTGGATGGGGCTGCCGTTTCACGGGCAGAGCCTGCACAACTTTGAGGCGCCGCCGGCGGTGGTGGAGGAATGGTTTCAGAAGAATCTGCCGAAATCGGGGGCCTATCACTATCCCGGTTTCGAGAAGAACGCTGACGGATCGCCGCCGAGCAAGGAGCAGATGGAGGCGACGTTTGCGCGAATGCGAAAGGGGCCGGGCGTTTCGGTAATGTTTTATGTGGCGGGCGGGCGCGATCCGATACCCAATTGGAAAATCGGAGCGAACGTCGGGGTTTGCGTGGTGGCGGCGTGGATTGCGGCGTGGATGCTGAGCCTGGCGGCGGATCGGCTGCGCGGCTATTTCGATCGGACGGCGTTCGTCTTTGGGTTGGGTTTGTTCGCGATGCTGGCGGCGCTGGGGCCGCAGTTCATTTGGTTCGATTGGCCGCTGGATTACGCTGTGCCGACGCTGCTGGATCCGCTGATTGCGTGGCTCCTGGCGGGGCTGGTGATTGCGGGGATTGTGCGGCCGGGGCGCGGGGTGATTGCTACATCGCCAGGCGGTTTGCGTAGGTAGTGACGTCATGTCGCAAGTGCCTTCCGAATCACCCGTCGTGCCGCCCACTGCGCCGACGATCGCGCCGAGTTGTCCGGCGTGCGGCTATTCGCTGCGTGCGCTCGAATCGGAGCGGTGTCCGGAGTGCGGGTTGGCGCTGACGGCGGAGATGCGGGTTGCGTCGGCGATTCCGTGGGAGCATCGGCGGACGATCGGGGCGTGGCGGGCGTATTGGGGGACGGTGTCGCTGGTGATGTTTCGCCCGCGGGAGTTTTACGCGGCGTTGGAACGGCCGGTGGCGTATCGGGCGGCGCGGGGGTTTTGGCTGCGGACGGTGGCGGGGACATCACTGCTTTTGATATTTGCGGCATTGGCTCTAATCGATGCGATCTTTCGCAGCGTGATCCCGAGCGGACCGGTCACGCTGACTTTGCTCGTCGGGTTTCTGGCGTCGTTGCCGATTAGCGTGTTGCTGGGCACCGGGGCATTTACCTATGACTGTCATCCGCCGGTGCGGTCGATCGCGGAGCAGAATCGGGCGATCGGGTTGGGCTATTACCAATCCGCAGCGATGTGGGTGTTCTCGGCGGCGATGCTGCTGGCGAGCCTGACGCTTTGGGCGACGAGAGACGCGACCGGGCCGACGATCGTTGGTGTTCTAATCTTCGCGACGATCGCGATCTGGGGCATCGGATTTCCCGCGCATCGCGCAAGTTCGCTGATCGTGTTCCTGCGCCACGGCCAACGAACGTGGCCGCCGGGTTCGGGGCGATACGCGGGAACGGGAATGTTCGTGGCCATGCTGATGCCGCTCTTAGTCCCCCTGCTGCTGATCTACTTCAGCACCATCGCCAGCAGCCTCGCCTGAGGCGGGAACGCCGGGGCGCGAGGCGGGAAAGAGCAGCGCCGCTTCGGGATATGGCTCGGGAAGATAGCGCGGCACAAGTTCCTCGACCGAGGTCGCGGGGCGGCCGCGGTCCATTTCGAAGAGGCGCTTGGCGATTTCGGCGGCGAGGCGACGGCGGCCGTCGAGGCGGTCGTGGTGGCGCATGACGGCGTTGTTGAGGGCGGGCAGCGTCAGCTCCGAATACAAACGCCATACGCGCTCGAAGCCGGTGCGCGGCAACTCGGGCGGCAACAATGCGCGGGCGGCGGCCCTGTTGGGAGCGTCGATGGCTTGAATCCAGCGGTCGTAGTGGCGTAGCGACGCGACCAGATCGAGGCGGCGGGCGGGGGTCATCATCGGCGTCAGAAACCGGAGGAGCCAGCCGGTGGTTTCGAACTCCTCCAGTTGATAGGTGGCGGTTTCCAACATGTCGACCTGACAGGCGCGCTCGCCGAAGATCGCCCAGCGGGCGAAGAGCCGCGCAGGTGCGTCGTCGATCAGCCTGCTGAGTATCGCTTTCAAGTGGGCGCGAGCGGCGCGGTCGGTCGGCTCGACCAGGGGTACCACGCGGTGGATCGTGTCGCGCGCGAGCGCCTCGAGCCCGAGCGAGTTCAACATCGAAATCAGGATCGGGTCTTCGCCCAGCATCTCGGCGTGACGTAGCAGATCGCGAGAAAGGGCCAGGGCTTCGGCCACGTTGCCGGTGTCGGCCTCGTATCGCGCCAGGGCGTTCATCAGTTTGGAGAGCTGTCGCTGTGGGGAGAGATCGGGCACGTGGACGTGGATCAGGGGCGTGCGAATGCGGACGCCGCAATCCCAGTGGCCGCAGGCGATGGCGCGGGCGAAGTCGGCGCTTTTTTCCCGCAAGACATCGAGCGGCACTTGCTCGGTGGCGAGCGGCTTTTCGAGCAGGCCCGGCGTGGCGAGCCATTGGTCTTCGAGCTTGCCGTCATGGAACTGCAGGGCGCTGAGGTCTTCGGCGAGGGCGAAGAGGAACGGGGCGGCGTTGGTGCCGGGCGTGATTTTTGGCGCGGTGAAGTCGCGGGCGAAGAGGGGTTCGCCGCGGGCGCGGATTTCGCTCAGGGTCGCCTGGAGGCGGCGATGGGCTTCGTACCACCAGATGGCATAAGTGGCGACGACGAGCGCGAGCAAGGCGTAGGCGGCCCACCAGAGGCGCCGCCACCACCAATAGCGCGGCGGGATGGGCAGCGCGTCGGGTGTGGCGGCGGGCGGTGGGTTTGGGACGGGAGGCATGGGGGCTCGTCGGGTCGCGGGCGCGGATTGGATATCACGTCGTACGAAAAGCGAAGGTCGGGCACGGATCGAATCATCTGCGGATGGGCGGGGTTGGGCGATCGCTTGCTTGGGCGGCCCGTGGCGGCGCGGTGGCAAGTACTGCGTGGTGAATGGGTTGCGCACCGGGCGGCGGCCTGCGGTTCACCCTTGGCTACAGGCCGTCACCTCGTTGGGGTGGACTGCGGATTGCACGCTGCGCGCGGTGAGGAGGCATGGCTCGCGGAGCCGTGGCGGACTGCGGCGGTCCGTATTTTCCGGCGATTTCTCAAGTTCCGCGGCTCCAATCGTCGTTTGATTGTGTAACGTCCGCCCGCTTGCGGCCCCGGCGGGGGCGGCGACAATGCGCGAAGCTGACGGAGACGATGCGCTCCGTCGGCGGCGGAGCGTCGGCTTGTAGGCCGACCAAAGCCGCGGCTCGCCTGCGCGTCGGAAGAAACCAAACGGGAAAGGAATCGCAACATGAAGTCATTTCAGTGGTTGAGGATCGGCCTGGCGCTCGCCGCGATCGGTGCGGCTCAGGTGAGCCTGGCCGCGGCGCCGGAGCAGATGACCGAAGAGAACGTCATCACCGGCACGATGGAGATTCAGTTTAAGACCCGCACAACGCCGGATACGTCGGGCAACTATGTCGACGGCTCGCCGCAGATGGGCGTTCAGGACGAGTACAAGCTGAACATGACCGTCGCCAAGACGGTCGAGTTTGCGGGCAAGCTGGTGCGTCAGCCGAACATCTACAGCAAGAACCTGAAGCAGGTGAAGCAGGGCGCCGCGATCGGCTTTGATCTGGGCGTGTCGGTGCTGAACCCGCGCGACATGAAGCAGAAGAAGTCGGTCGGCAAGTGGGTCGGCGTGGTGCCGATCGACACGGCGAGCGGCGCTTATGACCTGCGCGGCGGGGCGAAGGACGAGCGTCCGTTGCGCTTCGCGATCGACGCCGTCGGCAAGGCGCCGGCGTTCCAGGACGAGTTCGCGGGCAAGCTGGTCGGCAAGGCCGAGAAGAAGGAAAACCTCGCCGAGTACACGTTTAAGCGGCTCGTCGGCAATCGCACGGTCGAGGTGGTGGTGAAGAAGTCGGACCCGATGCGGTTCGACAACATCGAGCTGGGCAAGGGCCCGGCCGAGACCTATCCGCGGACGCGCGTCATGGGCCGGCTGGACTATGACTACGAGACGGGCAACTGGTTCACCGACGGCATCAAGTTCCGCTATGCCTTTGACGGCGCGGATGTCGAAGACGTCGTGACCGGCTCGATCAAGTGGGTCGAGGATCCGGATCGCGCGACGAACGGCAAGGGCTACTACGAATTCAACCTGCGCTTCAACGAAGACAAAAACCGCAGCGCGACGAACGAGGGCGCGGCGTTTGAGAAGATGAGCGACGAAGAGGCGTTCTTTGCGGTGGACGACAGCATTCCGACGCTGACGGGCCGCATCGCCTATGAAGACACCTTCATCGCCGGCAGCGACACGCCGTCGTCGAGCAAGGTGACCTACAACCTG
>JALHOX010000357.1 GCA_022842805.1 Phycisphaerae bacterium
GTTCCCACAATTCCGACGCGCGCGGTTCGCCGCTACAGTTTTCGCTTCGCGCCGGGGCGGGGCCGGCGCGGCACGGAAAGGCGAACATGCGCGTGGTTGTGTATGGGATCGTGGTCGTCCTGATGATTCTTCATCATGATGTTTGGAACTGGCACCGGTATGAGCCGCTGGTTTTCGGCGTGATTCCGATCGGGCTGGCGCATCATGTCGGGATTTCGCTGGCGGCCGGCGTGGTTTGGTTTCTGGCGGTGAATTTTGCGTGGCCGCGTGATGTCGAGCAGATCGAGCGCGAGGCGGCGGAAGCGCAGCGGTCGGCCGGGCAAAGCGGCGGCAGCCGGGGAGGGCACGCATGATTGCGGTTGCATCCACCGTGATGTCGCTTTTGCTGGCACAGGCTTCGGGGCCGGCGAGCGCGGCGGCTTCGGCTTCGGCGCCGGCGTTTAGCCAGGACGGCTTGAACGCGCTGATTCTGATCGCCGTTTACATGCTGATTTTGGTGCTGATCGGCTGCGGGGGCAGCCTGTTTTCGCTGGGGACGGCGAAGGACTTTTTCACTGCGTCGCACTCGATCGGGCCGATTCTGCTGTTGTTTACGATCTTTGGCACGACGATGACCGCGTTCGCGATCATCGGCAGCAGCGGTGAGGCGTATACGGGCGGCATCGGCGTCTATGGCAAGATGGTGTCGTGGTCGGGGCTGATTCACTCGCTTTGTTTTTTCCTGGTCGGCATCAAGCTTTGGGCGTTTGGGAAGCGCTACGGCTATCAGACGCAGATCGAGTTTTTTCGCGATCGATTTGAATCGCACAATCTGGGGCTGGTGCTGTTTCCGGCGCTGGTGGGGTTGGTGGTGCCGTATCTGCTGACGGGATTGATCGGGGGCGGCAAGGCGATTGAGACGATGACGGTCGGGGCGTTGCCCGGGTTGTTTGGGAGCAGCAAGGGGGCGGTGCCCTTTCCGGTCGGGGCGGCGGCGATCACGTTCATCGTGCTGCTGTATGTCTTCTTTGGCGGGGCGCGTGGCACGACGTGGGTGAACGTGTTTCAGACGGTTGTTTTCATTCTGATCGGCGCGCTGACCTTTACCGTGATCGCCGACAAGCTGGGGGGCGCGAAGCAGGCGACTGCGAACGTGGCGAAGTACAACCCGACATTTTTGAAGATCGGGAGCGGTGAAGCGGATCAGGCGGTGTTTGACACGCAGATGGCGCAGTTTGAGGCGAAGAAATCGCCGATCAAGCCGCGCGAGCCGGAGCGCGTGCCGCCGATGGTCTTTTTGACGTACATGTTCATTCCGCTTTCCGTGGCGATGTTTCCGCACTTGTTTCAGCATTGGCTGACGGCGAAGTCGGCCAAGAGCTTCCGGCTGTCGGTGGTGGCGCACCCGATTTTGATGATGCTTGTGTGGTTGCCGTGCGTGATGATCGGGGTGTGGGCGACGTCGGCGATGCTGGATGGCAAAGCGGTGTTGCCGCAGACGGGCGTGAATGCGAACCTTGTGTTGCCGATGATGGTGAAGAAGCTGGTGTCGGGCTGGCAGGGGAGCCTGCTGATTGCGGCGATCGCGTCGGCCAGCATCGCGGTGTTGGATTCGCAGTTTCTGGCGATCGGCAGCATGTTTACGCACGACATTGCGGGGCACTATCTCGGCCACGATCGGCTGAACGACAAGACCAAGCTGATGATCGGGCGCGGCTTTATCGTGGTGATCGCGGTCGCGACGTATCTGCTCGGCTGGTACTACCTGCAGGCGCGGACGGTGTTCTCGCTGGGCGTGTGGTGCTTTACGGGCTTCGCGAGTCTGTCGCCGATCGTGTTTGCGGCGCTGTATTGGAAGCGGGCGACCAAGGCCGGGGCGTATGCGTGCGCCCTGACGGCGGCGGGCGTGGGGCTGTGGCTGTGCGCTCAGTCGAATTGGGGCGCGAATGCTGATTACTACGTGTTTGAGCAGTTCCCGATCATGCCGGTGACGATCAATTTGGCGGCGTCGACGCTGGCGCTCGTTTTGGTTTCGCTGGTTACGCGGCCGCCGAGCGCGGCGACGATTGAGAAATTTTTTCCGAGCCGGCGGGCGTGACGAGCGAGGTGCGAGTTTCGAGTGCAGAGTGTCGAGTTAAAGACAGAAGACTCACGGCCACCAACTCTTCAACTCGAAACTCTGCACTCGCCCCCTGGAAACTCGCTTCCTACAGCCCAAACTCCTTCAACTTTCGATAGAGCGTCCGTGTTCCGATGCCGAGCATTTTCGCCGCCTGGTCGCGGTTGCCCTGGGTGTGTTCGAGGGCTTTTTCGATCATGAGGCGTTCCATCTGGGCGATGGTGACGCCGACGAGGGGCGCGGGGCCGATGGTGGCGAGTTCGCGTGTGCCGCGGATGCGCTCGGGCAGGTCGATCAGCTCGATCTGGCGGTCGTCGACCTCGGCCGCGACGGCTTCGATCATGTTTTTGAGCTCGCGGATGTTGCCGGGCCAGAGGTAGCGGAGCATGGCCTGGAGCGCTTCGCTGGAGAAGCCGGGCACGCTGGCGGGGAGGCTTTCGTTGGCGCCGCTCAGGAAATGTTGCGCGAGGAGGGGGATATCCTGGCGGCGATCGCGGAGCGGGGGCACGCGGATTTCGACATGGTGCAGGCGGTAATAGAGGTCTTCGCGAAACTCTTTCTGCTCGACCTTGCGACGCAGGTCGGCGTTGGTGGCGGCGATGATGCGGACGTCGACGCGGCGCAGCTCGGTGGAGCCGAGCGGGGTGAACTCGCGATATTCGAGCACGCGCAGGAGCTTGGCCTGCAGGTGGTGCGGCATGTCGCCGATTTCGTCGAGGAAGATGGTGCCGGCGTCGGCGGCGGCGAAGAGGCCTTTCTGGTCGCTGAAGGCACCGGTGAACGCGCCCTTCACATGGCCGAAGAGCTGGCTTTCGAGCAGGCTCTCGCTGAAGGCGGCGCAGTTGACGGGGACGAAGGGCTTCTTTGCGCGAGCCGAGCGGTTGTGGATGGCGCGGGCGATGACGTCTTTGCCGGTGCCCGTTTCGCCCAGGATCAGGACGCTGAGCTTGCCCTTGTCGGCGACCTTTTTGATGCGGTCGATGATGCGGCGGATGGCGGGGGATTCGCCGACGATGCCTTCGAAGACTTCGTAGGGGCGATTTTCGAGCGACAGCCGGAGCAGCCGATCTTCGCGGCGAGCGACGGCCTGTTGCGCTGCGCGGGCGATCTTGGCGACGATCTGGTCGCGGTCGCTCTCGCTCGCCAGCGGGACGATGGACAGTCCACGGCGCTTGGCGGGGGAATCCAACCCAATGACGACCAGGCTGGCGTCGGGGGCGTCTTCTTCGAGGGCGTCGGCGAGGGCGGCGAACTTATCGGCGGGCGGCTGGCCGTTGCGGCCGTCGAGCCTGGCGACGACGACGTTGGGGGCGCGCTCGCGCAGCGATTCGCGGGCGCTGTCGATGGAATCGACGATGCGACAGGGGAAGTCGTGCGAGACGCGGAGCGCATCGCGCAGCGACTCGGCCCGATCGGCGTCGGCGTCGTAGATGAGGACGAAGGCAGGGGAATTCATGGCCCGATAGCAGTCTATCCGAAATGGGGCGGAGGGAGAGAACAATGGCGAATAGCGAATTTCGAATAGCGAATTGAAAGCGAAGACCTCGACAGCCGCGGCTTCGGCCTTTCATTCGAAATTCGCAATCCGCTATTGAGGCTTACAGCAGCGTCCCGCGCAAGAGCGTCAGCGCGGTCATGAAATAGATGACGATTCCGGTCACGTCCATGAGCGTCGAGACGAGCGGGGTGGAGCTGCTGGCGGGGTCGAGGCCGAGGCGCTTGAGGATGATGGGGAGCATGCTGCCGACGAGCGTGCCCCAGAGCACGATGACGAGCAGCGAGGCGGCGACGGTGAGGCTCACCAGGCCGGCGAAGCCGCCGTAGTCGGACCAGCCGAACCATTCGCCGGCCCAGACGCGCAGGGCGCCGAAGCTCGCGAGCAAAGCCCCGAGCCAGAGGCCGCAGAGCACTTCGCGGCGCATGACGCGCCACCAGTCGTAGATGGTGATTTCGCCGAGCGAGAGGGCGCGGATGATGAGCGATGCGGCCTGCGAGCCGGTGTTTCCGCCGCTGCTGATGAGCAGGGGGATGAAGAGCATGAGGACGGCGGCTTTTTGCAGGTGGCCTTCGAAGTGTTCGAGGGCGGAGATGGTGGCCATCTGGCCGAAGAAGAGGATGCCGAGCCAGACGGCGCGCTTGCGGACGAGGGTGGGAATGGAGACGTCGATGTAGGGCTCGTCGAGGGCTTCGACGGCGGCCATCTTCTGGATGTCTTCGGTCACTTCTTCTTCGGCCACGTCGGCCACGTCGTCGAAGGTGACGATGCCGACGAGGGTGTTGTCTTTTTCGACGACGGGCAGGACGGGGCGGTCGTAGCGCTCCATGGCGCGGACGG
>JALHOX010000358.1 GCA_022842805.1 Phycisphaerae bacterium
GAATCGGCTTCTGACCGCTGATCGTGGTCAGATTCTGCTCGCACTCCTGAAACCGCTTGGTTTCGCCGGACTTGCTGGCGCCCTCCGCCACCGCCTTGCCCAGGCCCGACGAAAGCACGATCTTCGTCAGCTTCGGGAGCGACATGGGGTTCGTCCTGCCCAGCTCGGTTTTGAGCACGGGGACGATTTCTTCGCGATAGCGTTGCATCAAGCGAGCCATGAATCGAAACCTCGATCTCCGCGTTACTTCGTCTTCGCCGCGCGCTCGTGGCGCTTCACGTCGCCGAGCACTGTGCCCTTCACGCTCACGCGCTGCTTGGCCACCACCTTGCCGTTCACCACTTCCGTGCGAAAACGCACGCGGGTCGGCTTGCCGGTGGCCGGGTCGACCGGCAGCACATTCGAAATATGAATCGACGCCTCGCGCTGCACGCGCCCGCCCTGCGGGGCCTGCCGACTCGGGCGCAGGTGCTTGTACACCATGTTCACGCCCTCAATGATCACGCGGTCGCCGTCCTTCACCAGCCGCAGCACCTTGCCGCGCGCCCCACGGTGCTCGCCGCTGATCACCTGCACCAGATCGTCTTTGCGAATGCGGGCTGCCATCGTTACCAAACCTCCTCGGCCAGCGAGATGATCTTCGCGAAATTCTTCTCGCGCAGCTCGCGGGCGACGGCGCCGAACACGCGCGTACCCTTGGGGTTGTTCTCTTTGTCGATGATCACCGCCGCGTTGCTGTCGAATCGCACATACGTGCCGTCCGAACGACGCGTCGGATACTTCGTCCGAACGATCACAACCCGAACCTTCTCGCCCTTCTTCAGGTCCGAGGCGGGCAGTGCGTCCTTCACCGAGCAGATCGCGATGTCGCCCACCCCGCCGACCCGCAGACGCTTCTTGCCGTGACCCGCCGCGCCGCCCTTCAGCACCTGAATGCACTGCAGCTCACGGGCGCCGGTGTTGTCCGCCACCGACATGCGGCTGTACATCGTAATCATGCGCCGGCACCTGCCTTCGGGGCGACGACGTGCGAAACCTGCTCCGGCGCCTTCTGCACGATCCGCAGCAGCCGCCAGTTCTTCGTCTTCGACAGCGGACGACACTCCGTGATTTCCACGATGTCGCCCTGCCGGGCTTCGTTCTTCTCGTCGTGCGCGTGCAGCGTCTTCTCACGCCGCATCGACTTGCCGTACTTCGGGTGAACAAGTGTGTACGACACCGTCACACCGATCGTCTTCTGACGCGCGGCCGAGGTGACCACGCCGACGCGCGTGGCGCGCTGCGTTCGCTCGACGGCTGGAATTTCTGTTTTCGCGTTCATGCCTGTCATCACTCGGTTTCAATGCGCCCAAAACGCGGCGCGGTGCGTCAGCGTTTCTGGGCCGCGGCCACGGCGCTCATGTGCGCCTGATGCTGCTCAATGTTCTTCTCGTTCCGCTCTCGCAGCACCGTCAACACGCGGGCGATGTCGCGCCGCGTCGTCCCGAGCTGCGTCGGGTCTTCCAGCTTCTCGGTCACCGATTGCGACCGCAGATCAAACAGACGGCGGCGCAGACGCTCAAGCTCATTGTGCAGCTCGTCGGTCTTCATCGCTCGAATCGCTTCAGCCTTCATCGCCGCAGACTCCTGGTCGACGCTCCGTTAGAGCGACGGCTTGCGCATCACCATCCGCGCCCGCACCGGCATCTTGTTGGCGATACGAGCAAACGCGCTCTTCGCCAACTCCGCCGAAACGCCGCCGATCTCGTACATGATCGTTCCCGGCCGAACTTCGGCCGTCCAATACGCCGGCTCGCCCTTGCCCGTACCCATGCGCACTTCGAGCGGCTTGGCCGACACCGACTTGTGCGGAAAGATCCGGATGAAGACGCGGCCTTCGCGCTGCAGAAAGTGCTGCGCCGCGACACGGCCGGCCTCAATGTGCTTCGCCGTCACGCGACCCGCCTCCAGCGCCTGCAGGCCGTACTCGCCGTACGAAACATAATTGCCCGAGGTGGCGTTTCCGCGCAAGCGACCCTTCTGCTGCTTGCGGTACTTAACTCTCTTGGGCATCGTTGCCATGACGGTTTCCTCAAATCCTCATGCGACCCACGGCCGCCGGTTTCATTCGTTTCAGATCGCCAATCTCGCCGCGACTTACCGCCGCCCGCGCCGACGGAACCGGCCGTCGCCCCGCTGCTGGTTATCCACCTGCACCGGCTGATCGCCGTAGCGACCGCGATAAATCCAAACCTTGATGCCGATCGTGCCGACCGTCGTGATCGCCACGCTGCACGCATAGTCGACTTCCGCTTGCAGCGTCTGCAGCGGAATCGCACCCAGCATCTGGCTCTCGGTCCGCGCCAACTCGGCGTTACCCAGACGGCCCGAGCAGATGATCTTCACGCCCTTGGCCCCGGCCGACATCGCCGCTTCACAGCGCATCTTCATTACGCGGCGGAAGCTGGCTCGCTTGCGGAGCTGATCCGCGATCGCCATGCCGATCAGCCGCGCGTCCAGATCCGGCTCTTTCACTTCGTGAATGCTGACGGCCACGCGTCGGTCGATCAGCTCTTCCAATTGCTCTTTAAGCTTGTCGACCTCGGAGCCCTTCGCCCCGATCACAACGCCCGCCCGCGCCGTGTGCAGCGCCACGCGCACTTCGTCGCGCGTCCGCTCAATCTCGACCTTCGACACGCCCGCGTTGGTCGCGCCCTGGTTGAATTTCTTCTCGACGAAACGGCGAATCCGCTCGTCTTCCACGAGGCACTGGCCGTACGACGCCTTCGGCGCATACCAGCGCGACTTCCACGGCTCCGTGATGCCGACGCGAAATCCGATCGGGTGTGCCTTCTGTCCCACGTTTAGTCCTTCTCTCCGACGGAGATCACAATGTGGCACGTCCGCTTCTGAATCGGATGAGCCCGTCCGCGATCCTTGGGCTGAAAGCGCTTGATGATCGGACCCGGGTCGACCCGCGCCTCCGTCACAAACAGCCGCGACATCGACGCTTCCTTCTCGTTCGCGTTCGCCATCGCAGACTTCAGCACCTTCTGAACAAACACCGCCCCGCGCCGCGCATGAAAATCAAGCGTCGCGACGGCGTGGTCCACGTGCATCCCGCGGATCAGGTCCACGATGTATCGCGCCTTGCGCTCCGAGATTCGGGCGTAGCGATGCATTGCACTGTAGTTCATGACTCGAACGCTCCTCGAACGCCTTAGGCCGACGTCGCCTTCACCGCAGTGTGTGACTTAAACGTTCGGGTCGGCGAAAACTCGCCCAGCTTGTGCCCGACCATGTCTTCCGTCACGTAAACCTCAATGAACTTGCGACCGTTGTGAACTTCAAACTTCAGACCAATGAACTCCGGCACGATCGTGCATGCCCGGCTCCACGTGCGGATCGCGCGGCGGCCGCCGGCGCTCTTGGCCTGCTGGGCCTTGTTGTAGAGCACCTCGTCGACATATGGGCCTTTTTTCGAGCTGCGCGACATACGCTTTCCACCTGTCTCGTAAAGCGAGGCTCTGCCTCGCTCGGCTATTCACTCGACCGTTTCGCGGCCAACCGCGACCAGAGCAGCAAGGCAATGCCTCGCCTGCCCGACTCTCGTTTACTTCTTGCGGCGCAGCTTCGCTTCGCCGTACGACTTCGTGATGCGCCGACGCAGAATCCGACGATTCGAAATCTTCCGCGGGCTGCGCGTCCGTCCGCCCTTGGCCAGGACGCCCGTCGGCGAGCACGGATGACGACCGCCGTTGGCGCGACCTTCGCCGCCACCCATCGGGTGCGCGATCGGGTTCATCGCCTTGCCGCGAACGTGCGGACGACGACCGCGATGACGCATGCGCCCCGCCTTGCCGATCGTCACGTTCTGGTGATCCGTATTGCCCAGCTGGCCGATCGTCGCGCGGCACTCCACCCGCACCTGCCGCATTTCGCCCGACGGCATCTGCACCGTCGCCCAGCCGCCCTCGCGCGCCATCAGACGCCCAAAGGTCCCCGCCGAGCGAATCATCTTGCCGCCCTGCCCGGCGATCATCTCGACATTGTGAACTTCGATGCCGATCGGAATGCTCGACAGCGGCATGCAGTTGCCGACCTTCGGCTCACAGACCTTGCCGCTCTCCACCTTGTCGCCGGCCTTCAGGCCCAGCGGCGCCAGGATGTAGCTGCGTTCCTTGCTCGGATACTCGATCAGCGCGATGTGACAGCTGCGGTTGGGGTCGTACTGAATCTCCAGCACGTTCGCCACCTGGCCGTCGAAACGATTGCGCTTGAAGTCCACCTGGCGATACATCTTGCGGGCCCCGCCGCCGCGATGCTTGCAGGTGATCTTCCCCGAGTGATTGCGCCCGCCCTTGCGCGAGATGCGCTCCAGCAGCGACTTCTCCGGACGGTTCTGGTTCGGATAGGTTACCTCGGCGCGGTCGTTG
>JALHOX010000359.1 GCA_022842805.1 Phycisphaerae bacterium
CGGGAGGCTGAAGACTGGCGTAGCGTAGGGTGCGTCCCGCGACGCACCATTTGTCGAACTCTGCTAGGTGGTGCGTCGAGGGACGCACCGTACACGCTCTGCGAGGTGGTGCGTCGAGGGACGCACCCTACACGCCAGATTTCGACGCAGGGCGATTACGGCGCATGCTCGTGGTCGCGCGGCACCTCCGGATAGATGTCATACACACTCGTGCCGCACATTGGCGAAGACCGACAGACGTCGAACCGCGCCCCATCGGAAGATTTGAGCAAGTAGATATCGCACGCAGTCTGGTCCGGCGTGATCTCGAAAGCGGTGTCCGTCTGACCCTCGCAGAAATCGAGCCGTCGCAAACCGACCAGTAATGAGATGGGGTGCGATCGCAACTCCTCCTTTGGCAAGAAGGCGATGCTGCCGAAGGAAGTCGCTGCCGGGTCTGCGGTCATTCGATGGGTGAGGCGCCAGCCATGCTCGCGTTTCACACGTCCCTGGGAATCGCGCTCTTCGCAGATCGACTCAATTCGCACGAACTGCGCCCGTGCACAGGGCCGCGCTTTTCCATTGCCGCGGTCGCCGAACTCCGGCGACCGCAAATAGCAGAGACTGGCGGCCAGCGACCGGCCGATGGCGAGTGCTGCGTCCACGTTTCCGACGCTGGGCAGCGGGTTGTGCGAGGTGGATGTGCGAAACGCTTCTAGTTCAGCATCACTCCACGTCGTGACGATCACGATCGCATCGCGGTCGAAGGAGGTCTCGCCGCGAATGCGGACCAGATTGTGAGCCGCCGCGCTTGTGGCGAATGCGCTGAGCCCGATCAATAGTTTCAGTTGCAGGCTTGTTTTCATGGGGCGGCGTCCACGTCGATTTCGGTGAAGAAGGTTCCCTGACCGAGGTTCTCCGTGATCCAGAGCAGATAGCGATATTGACCGAGCGAGTCGGCCCCGTCGGCCGCCGTGATCTGCGAGGCGTGCTTTCCGCCGTCGCCGAGGCTGCGGCTGTCGACGACGCCGAGCAGGGTCCAGTCGCCGGTCGCGCCGGCGCGGATGCCGGCGTCGGGCATGGTCTCGCCGCGAGCGCCCCAGAGCGAGAGGTGTTGCGGGGCGCGGTTGCTAACGTGCCACGAGTAGGCCCGCACGCCGCGCAGCGCCCGCTCGCGGCCGAGGTCGAGATGAAAGCGGCCCGGCCCATCCCACCAGACGCATCGCCGCGTGTCGTCGTCGTTCTGCGCGACTTCGCCGTCGTTGAGCCGCGGCAGCGCGTCGCCCGCCGCGCCGCTGCCGCCATGAGGCTTTTTCGCGTCGGCGGCGGTGGAAAAGCGGAGTCGCAGGTTCGGGTCGGTGTGGGCGTCGGCGGCGTCGTCGCTGCGCGGCGGGCCGAAGGTGACGGCGTCGAAGGTCTCGGCGCGCTCGATCTTCACCGCGCCGCGCGGCTTGGCGCCGTCGAAGACGGGCTTGGGCGGCTCGGGGTATTTGTAGCGCAGCGTGCGGTCGCGGCCGGCGGGTAGTTCGTCGATCAGGCTTGCGGCGGGTGCGAGTTGCGGCGGGGCGTTGCTCACCGCCGTCGCGGCGAAGAGCAGGATTCGCGGCTCATTGGGCAGCGTGATTGAGCGCTGCCCATTCGACAGCGAAAAACGATGGTGAAAGAGCTGGCTGAAGCGATAGCTCTCGTTGCCCGACTTCGGATGATGTCGGTGCGTCGCGAACCACGCGATCGAGTCGCGCTTGATGAAGCCCGGCTGGATGCCGACGACCTGGCCCTCGCAGCGATGATCGACTTCGCCGAACGGTCGGTTCCAGACGCGATCGTCCCATTGGCCGATGAAACCGGTCCAGCGCTGAACGGTTCGCCGCTCGCAGCAATCGTCGCCCGAAAGCGAAAACTCGACATCGCAATCTTCTGTGGCGGCCAGAACAAGCCGTATCTCATTGAAGTTCCCCGGCGGCAGTTCGATTTTTTGGCCTTTGCACCGCATGGCCTGCTTCTGCCCATCTGCGGTGCTGCCGAATTGGAATCGCACGTCGTCAATGACCAGCTCGCGCGGAAACTGCTCCGCGGGCATCGTGTATCCGTCGCCATCGATCGCGCCGTCGGCTCGGTTTGCGTCGCTGCTCACCGCGTCGACATCGAACTCCAGTGCGAGCGGTTTCGATTGCAGCTTGCGCGGCGCGGCGCGCGGGTCGGGGCGCAGCTTCACGGCGAAGCTCTTCGGGCTGTAGGGCGAGAAGTCGACCATCAGTTTGCCGTCTTTCACAGTTGCCGGCCCGATCTCGCGCTCCTGCCCGTCGACCTCGACGGCCGATTCGACGCCGCTGCCGAGCGACACTGCGACGCCCTTCGCTTCGCGGCCCCAGAGCTCCTGCAAGCGCACGATCGTCGCGTCGGACTCTTCGGCGAGCTTCAACGCGCGGATGTCGACCTGCGGCGTCGAGACGCTGGCGAGCGAAATCGAGCGGCCGAGCGGACCAGCGTGCGGCTCGGTTTGAAACGCGCGCAGCGGCTGATTGAAGCGGCGGCCCATCCACTCGCTCTGTGCCTCGCGCCAGTCGCCTTCGTGCGGATAGATCGCGTAGCGAATGCTGTGGCGGCCCCAGTCCTGGCTGTGCTGATCCATGTAGGCATCGCGCACGCCGGGGGTGTAGAGCAGCGTCAGGCGGAGTTCGCTGTCGCTGGGCTTGTCGGAGCCATATTTGCTGTCGTCGAGGATCGAAACGCCGAAGGAGCCGTCGGGCGCCGTGAGGTCGAACCACTCATGCGAGGGCACTTCGTACTTTTTCGGGTCGTTGTTGCCGCGCTCGATCGTGCCCATGCCCCAGTTGTAGGTTGCGCGCGGGTTCGCGACGGTGAGCGGGAATGAGGCCCGCAGCGCGCACTCGGTCGATTGCCAGTCGATGTCGCATTCGATTTCGACGCATTTGCCGAGATCGCCGGTGGAGAGGCGGATGCGTTGGGTGATGATCGAGTCGCGCGCTTGGCGCTTGACTTCGATGCAGCCGCGCACTGGTCCCTTTTCGACGATGCGGATTTCCGCAGGCCCGTCGACGACGCCCAGGGGCGCTTTCTGTCTGTCGGTCCAATCCATGTTCCAAGCCGGCCAGTTGGCTGGTTTTTCGTGTGTAAAGACGAGCTGTGCGGGCTTGGCGAGCACCTCGCGGCCGGTCTTTTTGTGAATGATGCCGGCGATGTCGCCGGCATCATTCAAGCTGACCTTTAGGTGCTCGTTTTCCAATGTCCGATCGCTGACTTGCAAGTCGGAGGAATCGTCACGCTCGCTTATGGCCGCGGTGCTGAGATTGATAACGGTCAGCGACAGGGGTGCCGCTTTTACCTCAAACAGCAGGGTCACCGGGCCGCCCTTTGCGAATTGCCCGGTGATCTGCGCCGGTGCGGGCACGTTGTCCGGTCCGACAGCACGTCCATGCGTCGGCATCTGATATGACTCAGTTGTCACCGCCACGATCTCGGTGCGGGCGGTTGCAAGCGGGTTGAAGATCACGATCGGAGTTTCGCCGACTGCGGTTTCCATTCCATCCGCCACCACCCGCACGCCATGTGTCACCGTGCTCGCAAACAGATTCATCGCCACCAGTTCGTCATTCCACGAGTAGGTGTAGGCCCGTGGAATGCTCGTGCCCGGCAAAATGTCGTGCATTTGGTTCGCCAGCGCTCGCACCCACGCCTGTCGCAGCTTTTCGCGCGGGTAGCTCGAGCCGCCCAGCCAGGTCGCGGCGACCGAGGCCCGCTCCGCCGCGTCGGCCAGGTTTTCGTTCATGCGGTTCCAGCGCTTCATGTACGACTGCGAAGTGAGCGTGCCCGCCGAGTGCTCGGTGAGCAGCAGATCGCCCTTGTACTCCGGCAAGCGCGCGACCTGCGCCGGCGTCAGATCGCGGAAGAGTTGGTCTGACGAGGTGAGAGCGACGGTGATCTTGCCGTCGGCGTTGCCCTGGCTCGCGACGTAGTTCGCGACATCCTCCGGCTTCGGCGCGCCGCCCTGATCGCCGACGCCGTAGTAGTGAAAATCGGCGAAGACGCCGTACTTCTCGCCGTTCTGATTCACCCGCGCCACCCAGTCGGGGTTCGTGTCGACGCGGCCGGAGAGCGCGCCGGCGTAGGAGCCGGGATCGAGCGCGGCGACGATGTGCTTGCCATCGGGGCCGATCCAGCGGCCGATTTTGAAGGGGATGCCGTTGGCCGAGCCCCAGGTGAGCTTCTGCGTCGAGAAGCCCTTCAAGCCGCAATGGGCCCAGATGGACGGCAGCGACGCCGGAAAGCCGAAGCAATCCGGCAGCATGAAATCGACGCTCTCCTTGCCGAACTCGCGACGGAAGAACTGGTTGCCGTAGAGCACCTGGCGGATGATGGCTTCGGCGG
>JALHOX010000360.1 GCA_022842805.1 Phycisphaerae bacterium
GAGCCCTCGGCCGCCATCTCCGCAGCGTGGGCATGTCCATGGAACAAGGCGAACGTGCCGACCAGCAGCATGGCCCACTTCGGCGAAACCGTGCGGCCCAGCGCCACCAGCAAGCCGAGCACCAGCACCGACAAGCCGATTGCGTATTCGGCCGCCGGCACCGGCACGCCCAGCGCGCCGAGCACGCCGCCGGCCAGCATCGTGCCGAGGAAGGCCGCCGGCACTTGCCAGATCGCAGCGCCGCCGAGCCGAGCCGCCAACAGCCCCACGGCAACCATCGCCAGCAGGTGATCGAGACCGAAGAGTGGATGTTCGAAGCCGTCGCCGAACTCATGTCCGAAATGGCCGGGATGTCCCCAAGCCGTCTGGCTGCAGGCCAACAGTGCGAGTGCCAGGGTGGCAGCAGAGGCAAGTCGTCGGCTCATCGAATGGACCTTTCGATCGTTGGTTGCTCGTCGGGCAGAACGCCCGCTGGGTTGTGTGCGAAAGCCGGCGGCCGAACGTGGCAACCGCAGGCTGTGTCGCATTTTATCGTACTTCACCAAGCCCCGTCTAGCTGCGAAGATATCAAGTAGCGGGCCGTTTTCCTTCCCCGACGTCCGATCGGTGTCAGGAACCGATTCAGCAAGCAGATCTCCAATCGCTGGTCGCCACTAGAATCGGTTCCTGACACCGTTCGGGCTCACGCCCTACGAACCACCCCCCTGCCCTGCCGCGAACAACCACGCTGCTCGCGGCGTGCCAGTCATTTAACCGCCTACCGCTCAACATGACCGCGAAGCCCCTGATCGCCATCACGATGGGAGACCCGGCCGGCGTCGGCCCCGAGGTGATCGCCGGGGCTTGGACCTCGCCGGCGCTGCACGAAACCTGCCGCCCGGTGGTGCTTGGTCACCCCGATGTGTTGCGCCGCGCGGTGGCCATTGGGGACAAGGGCCGGAGCGGAATCGCCCCGCAAGTCGTCGAAATCTCGACGATCGGCGACGCGACGCCCACCGCTGACTCGCTTCCCTGCCTGACAGTCGTCGATCCCACGGCCGCCGATGTACCGCCCGCCCAGATCGATGCCGGTGGCGGCCAGGCCGCTTACGATGCCCTGGTGGCCGCCACGCACCTGGCACTGGCTGGCCAAGTCGACGCGATCGTCACCGCCCCCTTGAACAAGGCCGCGCTCTGGCAAGCCGGGCATCATTACCCCGGGCATACCGAACTGTTGGCCGAGCTCTGCGGCGTCGACGACTTCGCCATGATGCTTTACCTGGCCGCCGGCCACGACGTGCGCGGACCAGCAGGGCTCGGCGTCATCCACGTCACCTTGCACATGGCGCTGGCCGACGTGCCGCGCCATCTCACCGTCGACGCCGTGCTCGCCAAATCGCAGCTCGCGGCCGCCGCGCTCCAGCGCATCAAGCAAGCCGCGCCGCGCGTGGCGGTCTGCGCGCTCAATCCCCATGCCGGCGAGCAAGGGCTGTTTGGTCGCGAAGAAATCGAGATCATCGCGCCGGCCGTCGAGCGTGGCCGCGTCGCCGGGCTCGATCTCACCGGCCCGCTGCCGGCTGACACCGCGATGGTCCGCGCGCGCGATGGCGAGTTCGACGCCGTCGTGGCCATGTACCACGATCAAGGGCATATCGCGCTGAAGCTCTTGGGCATGCACCAGGCGGTCAACGTCACCCTCGGGTTGCCCATCATCCGCACCAGCGTCGCCCACGGCACGGCCTTCGATCTGGCCTGGCAAGGTCGCGCGAGCACCGAGGGGATGGTCGAAGCGGTGCGCGTCGCAGCGCTGTTGGCCGGCCGGCGCGAGCGCGTGACGAATACCACCGCTCGTACAACCTCTGGAAGCGTCGGCACGCGCGCTCATTAACAGCACTTGCCAGCGCTCGGCGCCGAACTGCATCAAGCGAGGGCCCTCGCGATGGGAACAACCGATGCCTACAAACTGCTCGCCGAGGAACTTGCCTCGTATCGTGAACTGACATACGAGGAGCTTGCTCAACTAGTTGGTCCCTCGCAAATGCGCCGCACGCGCGCCCGAGACTCGGTCGACTATGCCATCCAGGTGAACGTCCGATGGAGTGATTTTGAAGGTAGCGACATCCTGGTCGACGGATGGGTAGCGGTCGACGACTGTGGGCCAATGCGCCGCCTCGACGATCAATTTGTGGTTCCCCGTCCCAAATCAAAGTGAACCACGGTCAGAGCAACACTATGAGCGAGAAGTCTTCCGCGCCCCCCTCCCCTGCCCCGGATACTTGCTACCTCTATCTGTTGCGACACGGCGCGACGGCCAACAATTTGCAGAAGCCGCCTCACTTGCAAGGTCGCAGAGCCGACGTGCCGCTCGACCCCGTGGGGCATCGTCAGGCGGAAGCGGCCGGCGAGTTTCTCGCCCGCTATCGGCTCGACGCGGTCTACACTAGCCCGCTGTTGCGCACGCGCCAGACGGCCGCGGCGATCGCGCATCCGCACGCGCTCACCCCCGTGGTGATCGACGACCTGATCGAATGCGACGTGGGAGACTGGGAGGGGCGTGCCTGGCCCGAGATCGAACAGAACGATCACGAGGCGTGGCGGCTATTCCGCGAAGATCCGATCGTCCACCCCTACGGTGGTGGCGAGAACATGGCCCAGGTTGAGGCCCGCATCGAGCCAGTGTTCGCCAAGTTACTCGAGCAGCATCGTGGGCAGGCGATCACCGTCGTGGCGCATAACGTCGTCAATCGCATCTATCTGGCGCTGCGACTCGGTTGGCCCTTGGCGCGCTGTCGCGAGATCCTGCAGAACAACGCCGGCATCAACCTGATCAGCTATCGCGACGGGAAGGCAACCGTGCTGACCGTTAACTCGGTGTTTCATCTACCGCAGTGGTGAGTGCGGCGATCCACCGTGGCACGGCCACCCTGGCCGTGTTCCTTACGCACAGGGGCGGGAACCCCATGCCACGT
Organism: Phycisphaerae bacterium; assembly: GCA_022842805.1. Taxonomy (GTDB): domain Bacteria; phylum Planctomycetota; class Phycisphaerae; order UBA1845; family Fen-1342; genus JALHOX01. The sequence continues at coordinate 2,949 of JALHOX010000360.1, forward strand.
TACGGCGCCGGCTGACGTATCGTTCGCAGCGCGCCGGCGTATTCCCAACTTCCCTCGACCGCTTCGAGATTGCCGGCCGACCAGACGAACTGTCGCGAGTCGATCGTCGCATCGAGCGAGACATCGAACAGCTCGATCGCCACCATCGTTTCAGCCGCAATGCTCTTGCCAAAACGCCGCGGCTGCAGCGACCCGGCATGTTCCTTGACGCGGCGATACTCGATCCGATGCGGAAATAGCGTCGACTGCGCGATCGTCAGCGTCACCGTCTCTGGCAACTGATCGGCCACCTTCGCGAAGTCAGGCGTCGAGCCTTTGAGGATTTCTTCCTTTTTGTCCGGCAGCAGCGTTGCCAGCGCACTGGGGCGCCATTTGCCTTCGAGCGTCCAGACAGGCACGCCGCGCATCATGCTTTGTTGTGGCGCCGAAAAGACAAACGCCGCGTTGAGATTGGCCAGCATCTTCGGCAAGCCCCCCAGCGCGAAGTTCACCAGCGCCGGCGGCTGCGCGGGCGCGGTAGCGACGAGCGCCGGACCCACGCTCGACAAATCGACTTTCGTCAGGCTTTGCTTGCCATTCACTCGACGAAACATCCACAGCAAGCGACCATCGCAAACATGTTCGACGACGCTCTGCCGCTCACCACACTTGGCGACAATCTCCAAGCGAAACGGATGCTGCGGACCAGGCCCTTGCAGGTAGCTGCCGGTCACCAGCAGCCGCTGCCCGTATAGATCGATCTCTTCTCGCAGCTTGGCCGAGACCGACGTGTGGGCGCTCAATCGCTCCACGGCCTGCGTGACTAAGTCGTTCCCGCGCTGGTCGACGGTCGCGCTGGCGGGGGAAGCTGCGGCCGGCGCGGCGGCGGTTGCTGCTGGCGGCTGATTCGAGACTGGCGTTGCCGCAGGAGCCGCAGGAGTCGACGCATCGCGCGGTGGCGCTTGTGCCACGCGCGGCGAAGCTTGCGCCAAGCTGATCGGCGTTTGCGCGAGCCTCGGTCCGGCAGCACTTCGATGGCTGTGCGGCGCGGTCGGTCGCGTCGCATGCGCGGCCGGCGGACGACTGGCTACTGCCGGGCGACCGTGAACCGCCCCCCCCTGCCCTGCTTCGCGCATTCTGCTCGAGCTTGCGCCGCCGCGCTGGGCGGTCGGCCATGCTCTCGCTGCTGGCACTGCCTGCGCCTGCGAACGATGCGCGGGCAACCGGCTCTCAGGCAACTGCCCACGCGCCACCGCGCCAAGTCCAAGCGCCGCAACGATCAACAGCCCGAGAGTTGCTGTTGGCGGTTTGGGCAAGCTGGCCTTCATTGCGGGGTTTTGCCGGTTTTTCCAAAGATTAGGGTTCTAACGGGCCGACGATATCCAGCGAAACCCACACCGAAGACACCGTGAAAGAGCAGACCGCTCTCCAACGTGTC